>NZ_JBISBU010000003.1:0-226753 GCF_044385805.1 Haloferula sp. A504 | reverse complement strand
CCGGCATGGCGCTCGCAGAGCGCCACTCCATGCCACTCCATGTAACCATCCCCCCACCCCACCGCGTACCCCCGGACGAATCCGCGCTCAACATGAAACCTCTCATCCTTCCACTCATCCTCAGCGCCTCGGTCCACGCCGCCGAGCTCAACCCCTCCCACATTTCCCCCGACGCCAACTGGTGGCTGCATGCCGATCTCGAAGCGGTGCGCGACACCGAAATCGGAAAACGCGTCGTCGAGACCATCGAAGACAAGCAGGGCGCCCAGCTCCGCGCCGTGAAGCGGATGTTCTCGATCAACCCCGTGACCGATCTCGCGGGCATCACCCTCTACGGCGACGGCGGCAAGGACCGGGCGGTCGCCATCATCCAGGGCAGCTTCGACCGCGCCCATCTCGAGGATCTCGTGGCCGCGGCCGATGACTACAGCTCGGAGAAGAAGGGCCAGTTCACCATCCACTCCTGGACCGACAAGGAGAAGCGCCAGCACGCCTTCTTCGCCGCCGACGACACCCTGGTGTTCAGCCATTTTGAATCCCTGCTCAAAACCGCGATGGACACGCTGGGAGGCACTGGCATGGACCCCGACCCCTTCGTCGCCGCCGGCTCCACGGCTCCCTTCCTGGTCGGATCCGCGAACCTGTCCGAAGTCGAGATGGATGACGATGGTTCCAAACTGCTCGGCCATGCCGAGACCCTCAAGATTGCGGTGGCGGAAGCCGGTGACCGCATGGAAGGCCGGATGCTCATCGAGACCGCCGACCCCGCCGATGGCGAACGCTTCCGCAAGGTGATGGACGGCATGATTGCCCTCGGTCAACTCGGCAACGCCATCCTTCGCGACGCCGACATGCGGTTCGAGGCCCGCGCCGAGGACGGTGGACGGCGGGTGAACTGCACCCTCAGCCTGCCCAGCACCACCATGATGGAGATGATGGAGAAAGACGGCGCCTTCGATCGCATTGGCGAATGATCCTGTCCCCATCGGCATTCATCGTCTAGACTGCCGGACGCATGCCCGAAAACCAGGAGCACCCGACCCCGGACGAGGCCGCGCTCGTCCGGGAAAGTCGTGCCGGCTCGGCGGCCTCCTTCGACCGCCTCGTCCACGAACTGCATCCGCGGGTCTTCGGGTTTCTCCTCACCCTCACCCGCAACCGTCAGGACGCCGAGGACCTGACCCAGGACACCTTCGTGCGGGCCTGGCGAAAACTGAATCACTTCGATCCCTCACGCCCACTGCTTCCGTGGCTGCTGACCATCGCCCGTCGGCAGTCGATTTCGATGCTGCGCAAGAAGCGCCCTCTGCCTGCGCTTGAGATCGACACGGTCATTCCCGCTCCCGAACCTTCGATTGCCCCCGACCTGTGGCGGACCGCCGAGAAGCATCTCACCCGGGATGCCTTCAGCGCCCTCTGGCTGCACTACCGCGAGGATCTGCCGCTCGCCGAAGTCAGCCGGATTCTCGGCAAGCGCGAGGGCGCGGTGAAGGTGCTCGTCCATCGCGCCCGCAAAACCCTGGCCGAGGCAATTCGCAAGGATTCGTCCGGTCCGCCGCCGCTGCCCAACACCCCGCCACCGCTTCCCTCCATCTGGAACAACGCCCACGTCCCGTCATGAACGAGTCCGACATCGACCGCCTGCTTCGCCTGCAGGCTCCCGAAATCCCGGTCCGCCCCGGTCTCGAGGCCCGCATCCACGCGGCGCTCCGTCAGCGCCACCGGCATCTCTCACCCGCATGGCTAGCACTCCCCGCCACTGCCGTCGTCGCGCTCGTCGTCGTGCTGTCGCCACAGGAAAAGCCGGTTCCGAAAGAAGTCTTCGTGTCCGTGCCCGCGCCCGCGGATGAGGGTGCGTTGGACCTCGAACTCAATCCTTTGGGCAGCGAGGCCGAAGCCATCCGCAACGACGCCGAACGCACCGGGCGTTTCCTGATCAACTGCCTGCCGAGCCTGTCGGTCGCCGAGCGTTGAAGGGAGTGGCTCTTTCCAAGAGCCATGACGGGGCCGGGCGACGTCCACGTCGCGGAAAGAGGCAGGCCGCGAGTGTGACCTCCCGACCGAGATGGGCGACTCCGCCACACCGAGTCGGCTGCAAGCCGACCCGCCCCGGCATGGCGCTCGCAGAGCGCCACTCCTACCCCAGCGCCTTGGCCATCAGCTCGTTCATCCGTCGCACGGTGTCGCGGGCATCCTCGAGCAGACCGGCGGCCATCAGCGCGTTGTCGAGAAGCTGACCCGCCACCATCTTGGCGAGGTCCGCATTGTCGTCCTTGGCCGAAGCCAGACGCTTGATCAGCTCGTGACGCGGGTTGATCTCGAGCTCGACCTTCACCTCGTCGGAGAAGTTCTCGTCCATCGCCTTCATCATCTGCCGCATCTGCGGCGTCATGGCATCCTCCGGCACCAGCGCGACCACCGGACTGTCGACCAGCCGCTTGCCGGCCCCGACCTTGGTCACCTTGTCGCCGAACTCGGTCTTCAGGAACTCGCACAGGGCGGTCGTCTCCTCCTCGGAGAGCGCCTCACCCTCGACCTCGGCATCGTCGAGATCCACGCCGCCCTTGGTGATCGAGCGCAGCTTCTTGCCGTCGAACTCCGCCAGCGAGTCGGCCACGTATTCGTCCACCGCATCGGTGAAGTAGATCACCTCCAGCCCGCGGGTCTTGAAGGCTTCGAGGTAGGGACTCGCCTCGATCTGGTCGCGCGAATTACCGACAATGTAATAGATCTCCTCCTGGCCGTCCTTCGCCCGTGAAAGATAGTCCTTGAGGCCCGCCACTTCGCCGGCCTCGGTCATCGAGGTTTCGAAACGCAACAGCTTCGCCAGCGCCTCCTTGTTGGCGAAGTCGGTCGCCACGCCCTCCTTGAAGAAGCGGTCGAACTTCTTGTAGAACGCGCGCCATTTCTCCGGATCGGCGTCGGCCTCCTTGTCGAACATCTTGAGCACCCGCTTGCTGATCACCGTGCCGATCTTCCGCACCAGTGCGCTGTCCTGCATGGTCTCCCGCGAGATGTTCAGCGGCAGGTCGGCGCTGTCGATCACCCCCTTGAGGAAGCGCATCCAGTCGGGCAGCAGACCCTTCGGCTCGGGATCGATGAGGACCTTCTTGCAGTAGAGCGCAACGCCCGGATCCACCTTGCCGAATCCCATGTTCTCCGGATTTTCCGAGGGCACGAAGACCAGCGCGTTGATCTCCAGCGGCGCGTCGGCCGAGAAATGCAGCCGGTACTGCGGCTCGTCGAAAGCCTTCGCCTGGAACTTGTAGAACTCCTTGTATTCGTCGTCGCTGATCTCGCTCTTGTTCTTCAGCCACAGCGCCTCGACCTCGTTGACGCGCTTGCCATCGATCATCACCGGGAAGCCGACGAAGTTGCTGTAGGTCTCGACCAGGTGCTTCACCCGGTATTCCTCGGCATACTCCTTCTGGTCCTCCTTGAGCTTGAGCACGATCTTGGTGCCACGCGCCACACCCTCGGCGGGCTCGATCTCGTAGCCGCTGGTGCCGTCGCTGGTCCACACCAGCCCCTCGCCGTCCTTGCGCCAGCTGCGGGTGAAGACCTTCACCTCGTCGGCCACCATGAAGGCCGAGTAGAAGCCGACCCCGAACTGGCCGATCATGGTCTCCGGCGACTTGCCACTGTCCTTCATCGCCTGCAGGAAAGCCTTGGTGCCGGAATGCGCGATGGTGCCGAGGTTCTCCACCAGCTCGTCATGGGTCATCCCGATCCCGTGGTCTTGGATCGTCAGCGTCCCGGCCTCCTTGTCGGCGATGATCTCGACCTGCAACGGCAGCCCGGCGTCGTGGACGTCCTTCTCGGTCGCCTCGACGTGGCGCAGCTTCTCCATCGCGTCGCTGGCATTGGAGATCAGCTCGCGCAGGAAGATCTCGCGGTCGGTGTAGAGGGAGTGGACGACCAGATCGAGCAGTTGCTGGATCTCGGCCTGGAAGACGTGTTTTTCGGCAGTCGCGTCGCTCATGGCGGCGCGAAAAATACGCATCCCGCCCGGGCTGTCAACCGGCCGGCCACATCGATCCCGCAAGTCGACAAATCCGCAATATCCGGGCGTGGCCAGTGCTGGGGATCTGCGAAGAAACACCTTGAGGGTCCCCCATGGCCACGATGGCCGGAGCAAGCCTGATCATTCCTTTGGCCAGCGTCGGCTGACCTCATGCAACCACTGTCGGGCGATGAGTTCGTGGCCCTGCGGCAGCGGATGAATGCCATCCCAGATCCAGTGATCGGGTGGAACCTCCTTCGCCGCAGCATCGAACACCTGCTGTGTTTTCACATGCACGGCATTGAAATCGCGGGCCAGCCTGGCGACGACCTTGCGCAGCGCGTCGGTCGCCTCGCGCCGGGTTTTCCACACGCCCTCCTCGCTCAGCGGGCCCGACTGCAGGACGAAGGGATCGAGCAGCACCAGTTTGAGGTCCGGATTGGCCTCGCGACTGGTCTCGAGAAGATGACGGTAGTCGGCTTCATAGGCGTCAGCCTGAACTCCGGAGGCGACATCGTTGGTGCCGATGAGAACGCTCAACACGTCCGGATTGAGATCGACGGCATCCTGCCGCCACCGCTTGCGCAGATCTGCGACCGTGTTCCCGCTGTGGCCACGGTTCAGGAAATCGAGCGGTATCGACGCCATGTCGACGCCCAGACGGGCCGCCAGCAGAAACACGTAGCTGTGGCCCAGGTAATGATTGCGGTCCTTCTGGTTGCGCCCCCACTTCATGTCGGTGATCGAGTCACCCTGGAAGAGCAGACGGGTGCCGGGCGTGAATGCAGGAAGTGACGGCCCCTCGGCGGCGGTTGCCGACACGGCGGCCATCGCCGTCGGTGCGCCTCCCAGCAGGCTGGCTCCGGTGATCAGTAAGCTGCGGCGGTTCATGAAGAATGGCGTGTGGATGCAGGTGTTCCAGGCGACCGGAGGTATGCTGCGTCGCGTCTGAGGAGCGAAACAAACACTCCCAGCACCACCCCGCAACCCGCACCCAGCAGGTGGGCGCTCACGTCCGTGTCCGCCCCGCCGATCCCGAACCAGCCGAAGAGGCCGAGGCCGACGCCGAGTGGCACCAGCAGGCGCTTCATCTCGCGCAGGTGGTGGGAGCGCAAGACGGCCACCGAGCCGTGACCCACGACCAGGCCGAGCGCGCCGAAGGTCGCGGTGGAGGCGCCGAGGGAATGAAATGGCCCCGGCATGTGGAGCCAGGCATTCAGAAGATTCCCGACGTAGCCACACAGGAAAACAAGAACCCACCCGCGCCACGGACCGAAGGCCGTCGCGACCATGAGGCAAAAGAATCCGCCGATCGCGATGTTGCCCATGAGGTGCTCTAAGTCGGCATGAAGAAACAGCGCCGTCAGCGGCCGCCACCATTCCCCGCCCTTGATGACGTCGATCGACGAGTTCATGAAACGATCGGTGATCGCCGGGTCGGTCATCTGACGCAGGAACACGAAGCCCAGCGCCAGCACCCACAACAGCGCAACGCCCAGACCAGGCGAGTGGCCGACCGCCTCCGGCATCGCCGCAGGAACCTCCCGGCATTCCTCTTCGTAGAGCGCGAGTTCCTGTTCGATCGGCTCCGCGTCCTCCTCATCCACCTCGAGCACGAAGCCTTCCGGCTCGGCCCGCACGCGGCAGTCACGATTCATCGCCAGCACCACCAACGCGCGCTCGTCGGCCTCCGCCAACGAAGGCCACCGGCCCACCGGGCGCAAAGCATCGAGCAACTCCTCCATTCGCGGGAAGCCTACCGAAGAACCGCCGGGATGCAAAGGAGTGGCTCCTTGCAGGGGCCATACCCGGGCGAGGCGACCTCCGGGTCGCGGCTGGCGATCCGCCACCATGAGGCAACCCGCTCCCTGCGGCCGGAGGCCGCCGCGCCCCGTCATGGCGCTTGGAAAGCGCCACCCCCCCGTCTCCGGCCCCCACCTGCGCATGCCGATCTCATCATCGGCGCTCCTTCACACCCCCCCGCCCTTGCCCCGACGCGCGTCGCGGCTTTCAATCCCCCATGCGTTTTCCCCACGGCCACCTCGCCTACTGCACCAACATCCACCCGGCCGAGTCCTGGGCGGAAACCCTCGCCGTGCTGGAAAAGCACACGCTGCGCGTCCGCGACCTCGTCGGAGGGGCCTCCGCCCCGTTCGCGATCGGATTGCGGCTCTCCGCCAACGCGGCCCGGGAATTGCTCAAGGGCGACCAGCTCGCCCGCTTCAAGGACTGGCTCGGCGAGACCAACACCTACGTCTTCACCATCAACGGATTCCCCTACGGCGACTTCCACGGCACGCGGGTGAAGGAAAAGGTCTACCTGCCCGACTGGACCTCGCCGGACCGGGTCAACTACACCAAGAACCTCTTCACCATCGTCTCCGAGCTGACCCCGGAAAAGGTCGGGGGCTCGGTTTCCACCCTGCCCGGCTCGTTCAAGGCCTTCGGCGCCGACGAAAGCCTGATCCGCGAGAACCTGATCGAGCTGGCCGACTACATCGACGCCCTCGCCGAGGTCTCCGGCACCGACCTTCACCTCGGACTCGAACCCGAGCCGCTCGGCCATTTCGAGAACACCGAGGAAACTCTGCGCTTCTTCGACCGGTTGCTCGACGAGGCGGACGACCACGAACGGGTCAAGCAGCGGATCGGCATCAACTACGACTGCTGCCACTTCGCGCTGGAGTACGAGGACTGCCGTAGTTCGCTCGAGGTCCTCCGCCGCGAGGGCCTGCGGATTTCCAAGATCCACCTCTCGGCCGCGCTCGCGCTCGACCCCCGCGACTTCGACGCCGTCGAAACCGCCCAGCGCTTCGACGAGCCGACCTACCTCCACCAGGTCATCGAGCGCCGGCCCGACGGGCGCATCGTCCGCCACACCGACCTGCCCGATGCCGTCGCCGCGCACGACCCCGGCGATTCCGCCGAGCAATGGCGCATCCACTTCCACATCCCGCTCGACCACGAGCCCGCGCCGCCGCTCAAGTCGACCCGCATCCAGGCCGAGCAGGTGCTGCGCCTGTGCGACGAGGATCCCGGCATCTGCTCGCACTTCGAGATCGAGACCTACACCTGGGGCGTGCTGCCCGAGGAAATGAAGCGCCCCGTCGAAGACCAGATTGCCGGGGAATACCGCTGGGTCCTGGAACAGACCGACGCCTGATGATGCGATCGCTCCTCGCCAGCCTGCGCACCGCCAACGCTCCCAGCGTGGTGAGCAACGTCGTGCTCGGTTGCCTGCTGGGGCGCTTCTACTGGGGCGGCGCCGAGGCGATCGGCCCCGTGCTGCTGTGGCTCAGCCTGTCCGCCCTCCTGCTCTACTTCGCGGGCAACCTTGCCAACGACTGGTTCGACCGCGACTGGGACAAGAAGCACCGCCCCGAGCGCGCGCTGCCGCAGGGAACTTTCCGCAGCTCGACCTATCTTGAGTTCGCCATCATCGCCGCCGTGCTCGGCGTCGCCTTTGCCTTTGTCGTTGCGGCGCGCTCGGGCATCACGGCTCTGATCATCGTGGTCCTGATCGCGATCTACACGGCGATCCACAAGAAGACCGCCTGGGGGGTGGTGCCGATGGGCCTGTGCCGGGCCGGACTCTACGTGATGGGGTTCCTTGCGGCGTGGCCAACGAACCTCCTGATGATCATGCCCGACTCGACCATGAGGATCGACTTCGCCAGCGCCTTGCAAAGCGCCCTCGTGATCGCCACCCACGCCCTGGGACTGCTCGCCTACATCGCCGGACTCTCGCTGGCCGCTCGATGCGAGAGCCTGCCCCACCCCCCCCGCAGCACCCTGATCCTCTCCCGGGCGATGCTGCTGCTTCCCCTTGCTGCGATGTCAGCGTGGTGGATTCCGTGGTATCCGCTTTACGGGGCGCTCGCCCTCATTCCCTTCGCGATCTGGATGGCGCTCTGCCTCACGGTCTTCCGCAAGCCGGTCCCGCGCTTCGTCTCCAAGCTGCTGGCCGGCATCCCGCTGATCGACTGGATCGCCGCCATTCCGCTGGCCACCACCTTCATGCTTCCCGAGACCCCCCTGCCCTACGCCACCTGGATCGGCTTTCTGCTGCCGCCGCTGGCATTCGGGGCCGCATTGTTGCTGCAGAAGTTCACGCCGGCGACGTGAGGAGGACCGCGCGACGCTGTCGCGCCCTGAGCCACCGACGACGCTCTCCAATTCGAGGAGCCGGGATGCATCACCAACACCGCGGCATGGCCGCCAGCCAATCCAATCCGCCCAGGCCCATCAATGCGCGACAGCGTCGCGCGGTCCTGCCTAACGGCTCATCTCGCATCCATGCGCGGCGAAACCCGCCCCGAAGGCCGTCAACCACCAGCGCGAGTCGTCGCCCGCCGATGCCAGAGCCTTCTCCAGCGCGAACAACACCGAGGGACTGCTCATGTTGCCGCACTCGGCGAGTACCTCGCGCGTCTCGTTCAAGCGATGCGGCAGCACCCCTTCGAGCGCCTCGATCACATCCCGCCCGCCGGAGTGCGCCAGCACCCGGTCCGGCTTCTCATCAAGCTGGTCGTAGAGCTCCTTCACCGCCTCGGCCGCCAGCCCCGGCACCGCCCGGTCGAGCTTGTTGCGCAGCTTTCCGCCGGCATTGACGAAGCGGATCTTCTCGCGCTCCTCCGGACGGTGGACCGTGGAGAAATTCCGCGCCTGCCACCTGCCATCGCCGGCATCACCCGACCAGACCGCCGCCGCTGCTCCATCCCCAAAAAGGCACAAGGAAATGAGCACCCCGGGATCGTCATCCGCGAAAAACGCCGCCGAGCACACCTCGACCGCCACCGTGGCCACCCGCATGCCCGACGCCACCAGGCCTTCAGCCCCGCGCAGCATCGGCACTGCCGCACCGCATCCGAGACCGACCAGATCCTGCAGGTAGGCGTCCGACCTCAGCCCGAGCATTTCCGCGACGTGGCTGGTCACTCCCGGGCACAGATAACCGGTGCAGGTGCACACCAGCAGCGCATCCAGATCGGTCGCCCGCAGGCCCGCCTTTTCCAAGGCCGGCACCAGCGCGGCGGCCGCCAGTCGCGGTGCCTCGCGCTCGAAAAACTCGTTCAACTCCTGCGCCCCCCGCCCGATCACCGGCGCGATGTCCGGCAGGCAGAAGTAGCGCGAGTCGATGCCCGACCCGCCATTCGCCAGAACCTTCTGCAGCAGGACCCCGGACCCTGGCCGCAGATTTTCGAGCAGGCCGGCCTCGCGCAGGGCGTCGAGACATTGCGGTTGGGTGTAGCGGTAAGGCGGCAGCGCCGTGGCGATGGATTCCAGATACATGATCTAACGGACGAGGGAAAGAAGGGGACGGAACGGCAGCAACCCGCTCCGGGCGGTCCACTCCAGCACCTGCTGGCCGACACCATGGAGCAGCACCCGGTGGATCGCCATCGCATTTGTCAGCCGCCGCCGGAATCTCCGCCGTGCATCGCGTCGCACGACCTCGATGACTTCGCTCCACTCGCAGGATCCGCCGCTCCAGGCCGCGATCGGTTCCAGCGCCAGCTCGGAAGACTCCAGCGCCATGCTCATGCCGTTGCCGGTGAAGGGAGGGATCATCCCCGCCGCATCACCAATCGCACACACCCCGGGCTCCTCGGTCTGCCAGCCAAGCCGGAACCCGGCCACGCCCAGAAACGAATCCTCATCCCGCCGGGCCGACTGCATCCGGCCTGCCAGCGCCTCATGACCGCCGCGTCGCAGATACTCGAGCAGCAAGTCACTTCCCTTCGCCCGCAGCGACCGGTCGACCCTGAACAGGCCACAGGCATTCACCCGTCCGTCCTCCACCGGTGACAGTCCGAGATAGCCGTTCGACCCGAGGTGCATCTCCAGCCCCCGGCTCATCGGGAAATCCTGCAGGTGGCACTTGAGTCCGACCCACCCGCCCTTCGCCGGGATGCGGCCCGCTGCCCACACCACCCCGGGCTTCGGCTCGCGCGGAAAACGCGAGTCCTCGACCACCTCGCCGCCTCGCTCACGCAACCTCGCCGCCAGACGCTGGTCCAGCCGGTGACGCGAAATCCCGAGGGCAGGCACCGGCAGTTCATCCTCAAGGATTTTCCGACCCTTGCGGTACCACACGACCGAGCGATGCCGCGCGGCATCCGCCAGGTCATCGGTCAAATCCAAGGCCTCCAGCGTGGCCTCCCCGACGCCGGAAATGAACTCACCGCACACCCGGTGGCGGGGATAGCTCGCCGCCTCGTGCAGGGTCACCGGGACCCCTCGACGCCGCAAACCCAGCCCGAGCGCCAGCCCGGCCAGACCGCCCCCCGCGATGATGACTCCCTGCTTCAACGCCGCAGGCTAGCACCTCCCCTCCACCATGCCACCTGGAACGTCGCGCCGCCGGGCCAGCCATCGCAGCCCGCCGCGCCCGTCCAACTGCTCCGAAATCTCCCAGTCGTCCGCATCCAGGCCCAGCAACCCGGCCAGCTCTCCCCGTCGGAACCCCGCCCGGATGCTCACCGGCATGTCATGACGGGTCACCCGGCCGACGAAGGGAGCCATCAGCCCGCCCAGTCCGAGGGCGAGGCGGGAACGCCACGGCTCCACCGCCACCACCGCATCAAATCCGCTCATCCGTTCACCCAGAGACCGGAGCGCATCGGCCTCGAAGTGATGCAGGAACAAGTTCGTCACCAGCACCCCTCCCGAAGTCTGGTCGTGGAAAACATCCTCCCGCCTCCAACCGATCTCCGCAGGCAGCCCGTCCGGCCTCGTCGCCCGGTCCACGCCGATCGCCGGCCCGAAACCCGCCAACCTCCGCAGCAGGTCTCCCGAGCCCGCCCCCCACTCGACGATGCCGCTTCGCGCCCGATCCGGCATTTCCGCCACCCGCCGTAGGATCCAGCGGTCATTCCCCATCAGGAAGTTGAGCAGCCGCAGATCGGCACGGGCGGACTGGGCCTCGGGATCATCCGTCGGCAAGTCATCAAGAATTTCCGGCTCAACCACCCGACGCACGCCGCCAGCATCGCGCCCATCTCCAACCACGCAAGCCTCACCCTCCCATCTTCCACCTTTCCTCCCCCATCTTTCCTCCCCCATCTTCCCGCGCATGAAGCGCCTGCTGCTGCTCACCCTGACGCTCCTCCTGTCGTCCTGCTTCGACGTCCGGGAAGAGGTCACCGTCGCCGCCGACGGTTCCGGCCGACTCGTCTTCGACTACTCGGTCCCACCAACGGCGCTGCGAGCCGTCAGGGGAAAGGAAGGCATCCGCGAGGAGATCGACAAATTGATCGCCTCCGAACCCAGGGTCCGCCTTGAGACGCTGGAAATCATCGACGATGGAACCGATGCCCGCATTCACATCGAGATCGTCGCCGACACGATGCTGGCGCTCATGGATCTCAAGCAGACCGAGGCGTTCCAGGATCTCCCGGCCAGCAGCCGCAACCTCGCTGGAACGATTGATGTCCGCCTCGACGGCCTGAAGGTTCAGACCCATCGGGAGATCAACGTCGCCAACGCCCTCGGACTGGCCACCCTCGCCATCGGACGGGAGGAACGAGAGCAACGTCAGTTCGAGTACATCATCCACCTCCCCAAGGCCGCCGAGAACCACAACGCCGACCTTGTCGAAGACAACGGTCGCACGCTGATCTGGAAGCGGACGCTCGGTCAGGCCCTCGATGAGCCGATCCACCAGCGCTACACCGCGCCGATCCCGTTGCCCGCGTGGGTCATCCCGGCAGTTGTCATCGTGGCGATGCTGATCGTTCTCGGCATCGTCTCGCTGGTCCGGTCGATCCGCAGGAAGATGTCGGCCCAGATGGAGGCCAGCTCCTGAAACACAGTGAAAGGGCCCCGCGAGACTGAAAGTGGTGGGCATGGCCGGGACTTGCCGGCCAGAAACCCTTCCCGGCGTCACGATTTCGGATTGGCCAGCGAAGCCGTACGAGAACCTCAGTCCGCCCTTGCGGCGGGGCCTTCTCCCGGGCCGACGCCGGCAGGCAGGCATCCCCCATGTAGACTGCGGCGATTCATCGCCGCTTTGATGGAGGCGATTCATCGCCGATGGCCCGGCTCGCATTGAAATGCTTCGCCAAAGCGGCGATGAATCGCCGCAGTCTAGATTTTCCGACCGCCCTACTTACCGAAGACCTGAAGCCGGAAATACGGGAGGGACATCGGGACCGACACGTCCGGCCGCAGACCACCGCATCGCGGTCACCCCAACCGCTCTGCCTTGCCGCCTCTCCAAGCGGTGCCATCAGACCCTTGCCGGACGCCGACGACGGCGACGACGCGCGCCATTCGGCTTCGGGCCATCCTTGCGCACCCCGTTCCTTCCCTGCGGGCGCACCTGGAGCTTCTCCAGGCCTTCGAGATGCCAGTCGTGATCCGCATCCACGGCAATTTCATTGCGGATGAGCTTCTCGATGTCGCGAAGATACTCGCGCTCGTCCGGCGAACAGAAAGACACCGCATGGCCGGTGGCGCCGGCCCGCCCGGTGCGTCCGATCCGGTGGACATAAGCCTCGGGCTCGTTGGGAAGATCGAAATTCACCACCAGGGTCACCGCCTTCACATCGACCCCGCGCGCCGCGACGTCGGTCGCCACCAGCACCGGCAGACGGCCTGCCCGGAACTTGTCGAGCGTGCGGTCACGCTGCGCCTGCGAGCGGTTGCCATGGATCGCCTCGGCGCAAACCCCCTCCTTGGAAAGTTGCTTCGCCAGCTTGTTGGCGCCGTGCTTGGTGCGGGAAAAGACGATCGCCAGCTCACCGTCGCCCTGGGCCTTCAGACGCTCAAGCAGCAGTGCCCGCTTGTTCTCCTTTTCGATCATGCAGACGCGCTGCTCGACCTTCTCGGCGGTGGTCACTTCGGGCTCGATGCTCACCGTCACCGGATCCCTCAGGATCTCGTGGGCCAGCTTGACGATCGGGTCGGCGAGCGTGGCGGAAAAGAACAGCGACTGACGCTTCCTCGGCAGCATGGAGACGATCTTCTGGACGTCCCGCTGGAAGCCCATGTCGAGCATCCGGTCGACTTCATCGAGGACGAAGAACTCGACCGAGCCGAGATCGATGAAGCCCTGGTTCACGAGGTCCAGCAGGCGGCCCGGACAGGCCACCAGCACCTCGACACCGTTGCGCATTGCATTCTCCTGCGGACGCTGACCGACGCCGCCATAGACCAGCGCATGGCGGATCTTCAGGTGGGCGCCGTAGGTTTCGAGGCTCTTGCCCACCTGGCTGGCGAGCTCGCGCGTGGGCGTGAGCACCAGCACCCGGGCGGTCTTCCGCTGCACCCGGCGCGGGTCGCGGTGGAGCGCATCGAGGATCGGCAGCGAAAAGGCCGCCGTCTTGCCGGTGCCGGTCTGGGCGCAACCCAGCAGGTCGCGGCCATTCAGTAGATGCGGAATCGCCTGCGCCTGGATCGGCGAGGGCGTCGTGTAGTTGCGCTCGGTGAGCGCGCGTTGGAGGGGCGCCGCCAACGGCAGCGCCTCGAAGGTATTCGGAGTCATGTGGTCAGTCTTGCCCGTCTGCCGAAAGATGGCTCGGGCGGAATCGATGAAGGGTGGTTGGATGAACCGCTACCCTTTCCTCTCATCGATGAAGGCCGGACACGGATGGGTTTGAACAAACCCGCTTGCCCCGGAAACTCTCCGGGCGGCGGAGCCATTACGCGGGAAAACCGGCACTGGCAAGGCCGAACCGGAGGATCAAAACGAGCCAAAACCTTGATATCGCTCGGTCCGAGACCCTCTTGTGGCACAAACTTCATGAAAAACGGTACGGTTCGGTGGAGGGAATTTTCTCGTGCCAGAAAGGTTTCGATGGACATTTGGTCGGTGTTTCACGAAGGTTTCCAAGTAATTACAACATGAATACTCGCGAAATCCATGGAAGGCGGCCGCCCTCCCTTCTCCGGAAGCGGGGCTTCGCTCTGGTGGTGACCCTTTCGATGATGGTCCTTCTCGCCCTGCTTGCCGTGGGACTGTTGAGTCTGAGCACCATCGCCCTGCGCTCGACCGATACCGGCGGCGCGATGGCGGAAGCCCGCGCCAACGCGCGGCTGGCACTGATCATTGCCGTCGGCGAGCTGCAGAAGGAGATGGGGCCGGACATGCGGGTCAGCGCCGAAGCGGCGATTTTCGATCAAACCGAAGCCAGCGAGAAGATCGATGGCGTGAACCAGTCCCGATGGCTGGCAAGCTACGATTCGTGGGGCGGCTGGCTGAATGCCGACTACACACCACCCGGACGCAGCACGCTGCAGATCCAGGACACCTACACGCCCCGCCGGGAGGCCATGTTCCGCCGCTGGCTGGTCTCGCTTCCGGAGGCTGCCCGGAATGACGTCAGCGCACCCCTCCGCTCGGGTACCTTGGACGAATCGAATTCCGTGATTCTGGTCGGCGCCGGCTCACTGGGCGACTCCGCCCAAAGCCATCCGGACCGGGTCACGCGTGCCTACCTGACGCGCATCGGAGACACCGGGCGCCAGGCGTGGTGGATCGGCCCGGAAAACCACAAGGCGCGCATCGACAAGGCCAAGCAACCGCGTAACCTCGCGGCCACCGACTGGGAGGTTTCCCAGGGCGACACGGCCGAAGTCGGCATCGGCGTCCTGCCCGGCTTCGGCGGCCTCGATGCCGACGGCAGCCTCAGCGAAAAGCTCGCCACGCGCCAGACGCTCCGCCCGGCCGGAATCGATGCCGACTCGGTGGACCGGCACTTCTTCGACCTCACCCCGGCAAGCCGTGGCGTGTTGGCCAGCGTTCGCACCGGCCACCTGAAGAAGGATCTGAGCCTGCTCTTCGAGAAGGACAAGTCCGAGCTGCCCGAGCCCTACCGATTCGATCCGGGCGACATCCGCGAGCCATCGATCCGCCCGATGAGCCCCGAGATCGCCGGCAAGGCGGTGCTTCCCGCGAGACACTTCGCCCCGTGGCCGAGGATGCGGCATTTCTACCGGATGTACCGGCAGGACAGCGATGCGCTGGCTCCAGGATATCCCTACGGAACGCCAAGCAGTCCAAATACAGACGGTGCCCCGGCACTGAGGTGGAGCGGTGCCTTACCATGGGCGGACTGCAACTTCAGCACCAGGGCCTCGGATTGGGACGGTCAGGACTCCTACCCCCGGTTCCCTATTGTCACTCATATTACCTACATCCTCAAACTTAGAACTACTCCTAACTCGCGTAATGCAACCGAACGCAATCTGGAGTCGCTTGCCGCGCCTGTTTATGTGCTATGGAACCCATACAATGTGGAGTTAAGGGTCCCGGATAAGGCGTTTATGACGAGGGATGGGCTGTCGGAAGTTCAGCCTCTGGAGGCGATGATCTACCGACCGGATGGAACGCAGGACCCCAAGACCCAAATCAATTGGAGTCAGTATAAAGGCCCATTCAGTTCACACCACGGGCCCGAAATGTCAGACGTGCGCGATGACATCGTCTTCAAACCGGGTCAGTTCAGGATTTTTTCACCGCTCCGGATCGGCGAGCTACAAGATTCCATAATCTATCATCCCGGCTTTGATCCTTCATTACTCGGTGGCGCTGATCGGGGCCTTGATGCAACAGCCAGAATTAACCAAGAGCCGCCGAGGTGTGAATTCCACATAGGATGGGGCACTTACTATCGATGGAATACGAGAAAGGGGAATACTCCGGCATCGTTTGTCGCTGAATTCCGGTGGCTTCCAGCTCGCAATCCTAACGATAGTAGTAGTCGGTCTAACTTGCCGTTGAATCAACACGTCGACTGGTTCAACACACAACAGTACGGGACACTCATCTCGCCGCAGGGAGGAGACCGCTTTCTCTTGAGTGATAGTGAACCACTTGAGGTTGGTTACTTCCAGTTGGTACTCAAGGGACTCCGCGACCATTCTTATCCGACAATCAGCTGGGAACAGGACTGGCGTTGCCGAAACTGGATACAGGCGCCCCCGTATTACTTCGTGAAAGGGCTCTACATGTCGGAAGATCCAAAGATTGCCCATACCCAGAGAATCGATTGCCCCTACGAGTTCAGGTTTGGACCAATAGCGGGAGCGGGTTTGGACTTTGATGACATTGTTCCCAATGTCGGAGAGAGTGCGTTAATGGGACCTGAGCTACCTATTACGGCCGCTCCTGCATTGGAACTCCCCACCGCCCCCATCGGCAATCTGGCCGGCTTTTCGGGCATGCGGGTGAACCCGGGGTGGACCAACCCTGATGTCCTAAACTCGAGGTGGGGCAGAAGTTGGTCACCCGCCGGCTCGAATACGACCGGCAACTCACTGTACGGTGCCGAATCGAAGGCTAACGCATACCAAAGTGGCATTACAGGCCCGGGGATTGGCAATTCATTTCTCCATCCCATGATCGGCAGGACTGAAGTCTACCGATTTTTCAACAACTCCATCAGCATGGAGATGTTGAACGAGGAGGATGTTGCCGCGGGCCATGCGGCAACCGACACCCAGGCCTACTGCGATTACTGGGATCATGTCCTGCTGCTCAACGACGCCCTTTGGGACGACTACTTCGTCTCGTCGCTGGCGGATCAGACCCGCCCCGGGGCATCCGCCGGGGCCAGCCTCGATGCCAATCTGGAGAAACTCGTCAACGGTGAACCCTTGGCGAACTCGCGCTACCTCCCCCATCTCGGCGGGCGACCGGTCAGTGATGTGAAGGCCGACCTGGAAGCCGAGGATGGCTACCTGAAGGCAGCCGCCCACCTGATGGTCGACGGCATATTCAACGTCAACAGCACCTCGGTGGACGCCTGGCACGCCCTCTTCGCCGGCATCCGGGAGCGCCAGGTCGTCTATCGCGATCAGAACGGCAATCTGAAGACGGTCGAGGTTCCGTCCGGCAAGCGCATCGCCCTCTCGCGCTTCAACACCGCCACCACCGACCAGGAAGGGATCGACCCCACATCCGGAATCGACCGGGACGACGGCATGAAGGCTTGGTCCGGCGTGCGGTTCCTCGACGACGACCAGTTGCGCAAGCTCGCCGAGGAATGCGTCAAGCAGGTCAAGCGACGCGGGCCCTTCCTGAACTTTTCCGAGTTCATCAACCGCCGGCTTTCCAACGACGATCTGGGCATCATGGGAGCCCTGCAGGCGGCCATCGACTACGACGACGACAACCCCGAATCCGGATCCATCAACTATGACTTCAAGAGCAGCTCCGATTACATGCTCGATGATGCTGATCTTGGAAATCACGAGTTCCAGACGCCCGAGGCCGCCGTGGGCTCCCGCTTCGCCGGCATTCCGGGATACGTCATCCAGTCCGACCTGCTCAAGCCGATCGCCAACACCCTCTCGGTGCGCGACGACACCTTCCGCATCCGGGCCTACGGAGAATCGGTCGACGAGAATGGCGAGGTGATTGCCCGCGCGTGGTGCGAGGCGATCGTCCAGCGCATTCCGGAATACAGCGACCCCGCCAACGGCCCCGAAGTCCCCGCCCGCCGGATCGACGCCGACGGCAATTTCTCGGACCTCGACGACAGCGACCTGACCCCGGTGAACCGCCGCTTCGGACGGAGGTTCGAAATCGAGGGTTTTCGTTGGCTGAACGCCTCTGAGGTCTAGACTCCCGCCACGTGTTCGCCGCCATCAGCATGAGACGAGTCTTCGCCTGCCTTTGCCTCCTGTCCACGGCGATCCTGCCGCTGGCCGCCCAGGACGACCGGGGCGGTGAGGGTCGACGCAAGCCCGGCCGGTCCGCGTGGTTTGCCTGCACCTCCCTGCCAAAGGATTTCGAAAACCCCACCAAGATCCTCGCCGGCGAGACCATCACCGAACTCGAGATCCCCCGCTACATGGCGAGCGACCCGGTGAAGATCCCCAAAGACGGCATGCTCCGCCTCGTCGCCGAGGACCCGGATCCGAGTGATCCTGAGAAAGCTCAGTTCCGCATCCTTGCCGAGGCACAGGTTCCCGAAGGTGTGCGTGAAGCCCTGATCATTCTGGTGCCCCTCCCGGAGCCTAAGGACGACCTCATCTTCACCGCCAAGGTCCAGAATCTGGCAAAATTCAAGGGCGGAGACCGGCTCTACATTAACCTAAGCCGCGAACACGTCCGTGTGAGACTGGGCAAGGATACTGTGAACCTTCCTCCAAAACACGCCGACATCTATAAGGCGCCCGCCCTCACCAAGCCGACCAACATTGCCGTGCTCTACGAGTTCTATCACGCGGCCAGGAAAGAGTGGAAAATAATCAGCGGCTCGACCGTGGTGCTGCGGCCCACCCGCCGGAACATCTTCGTCTTCAACGGAGGTTCCCGTCCCGGGCAGATCAAGAAGCACAAGATCCTGTTCCCGCTGCCCATCGAGACGCCGGAGTGACCGGAGGACGGCGAGCCTGCATTTCTCACGGGTGAGAAATGCATCTGGCCGCAGGTCAGACCGATACGCCGCTGGAGGAGCCAAGGACACAACCATCCCCAACCTGCGGCGACAGCCGCCAAGCCTGGCCTGCCATTCGTAGCTTTCGCGAACGCGAAAGCGAAGAATGGTCGGGGTGGCGGGATTCGAACCCACGGCCTCTTCGTCCCGAACGAAGCGCGCTACCAGGCTGCGCCACACCCCGATATCTGAAACCGCCCAGCGCCCGGGCGGGCGGCTTCTTTCTCCGATTTGCTCCCAGGCTGCAAGACGAAATCGTCCGTCCACCCCGGATTTCGCCCACCCCGGACCGTCCTTCGACTCCACTCCAGATCCCGCTTCACGGATCCACCCCGGGTTTCCTAGGCTGCAGCGGCAGGCATTCATGGCGGAGAAGCTATTCCAGAAAGGGGGCAACGGACTGGTGGCCGAGTACCAGTGTGCGGAAACACTGCACCGCGAACTGTCGGACCAGGGCGTCGCCTGCGCGCCCTCGCGGGCAACGCTTTCCCGGCAGGTGCGGGAAGCCATCGACCGGGTCGCCGGCGACCTCTCGAAGACCCAGCGCGAACGGGCGCTCAACCAGGGCAACGCCCTCGGCGAATACCTCGCCGGCAAACTGCTGAAAGAGCCCGAGCTTCTCGGATTGCCGGCCGATCTCTCCGGTCACCGACTCGCCTCCGCAACCATCACGCCGACGGGCCACCTCACGAACAAGAACGGCAGTTCGGACATCGATCTCAGGTTGGACTACGGAGACCGGGGAACGCTGAAGCTACCCGTCAGCCTCAAGGCCTATCGATCGTCCACCTCGAGCCTCGGCAGCAAGAGCGCGCGGGCGAGCCTCGCCCGGATGTTCTTCGGTGCCCCGGAGGTCTCCGATGAGGACTTCCTGCGCATGTTCGGCCCGGATGCTCGCGATTTCATCGAGTTGCTGGAGCAGTTCAAATCGACGGCGGAGGAATTCTACGATCACTCGGCGGAAGGAAAGGCCTTCCTGGACGCCTTCGAGAAGGAGCGCGGAACCCGCAAGGTGAACAACCCCTTGCGGCGGGCCCAGGTGGGGGACTACTTCGAGAAGCAGCACGGCTTCACGCCCGAACACGAGTTTGCCCGGCTCTATGCAAACATGTTCAACACCGGATTTTCCCGGGTGGGGCGATTCATCGAGTGGGACACCTTTCTGCAGGGGGCGGAGTTCGTGCTCGGAGTGGATGACAGCATCCTCACCCTGAATGCCATCGCCGGCGACGACGGCGAGGTCACCCGGATCGTCAACAGCTTCACCTCGGATGCTTATGGCAAGCTGCGGGCCACGCTGGTCGAAGGCTGCCAGTTCCGGCTGACGCCGAAAGAGCAGTCTTCCATCATCAAGGTTCTCCTGACCAACGGGAAGCTGGGCTTTGATGGCCTGACGCTGGCCGTCTGGAAGGACGCCACCATTCAGTTCAAACTCACCAGCTGACCCGTGACCAGGAGAAGGAAGAGAGTCGTCGCCGAAGAGCAGTTCTACACGCCTGCGGCCCTCGCGGGAAAATGTGTCGATGCACTTCTGCGGCACTGCTCCTTCGACGAGTTCGACTACATCCTCGAGCCGAGTGCCGGGAAGGGTTCGTTCCTCGATCACCTGCCGCCCGACAAGACCCTGGCGATCGACCTGGACCCCAAGGACCCGCGCATCGGCAGGGCGGACTTCTTCGACTGGAATCCCCCCCTGCTGCACGGTCCCATCCTCACCGTGGGCAACCCGCCTTTCGGAGCGCGGGCCGGCCTTGCGGTCCGCTTCGTCGAGCGCGCCTGCTCGTTCAGCGACTGCGTCGCCTTCATCCTGCCCCGCTCGTTCCGCAAGCACACCTTCCTGAACCGGGTACCCGGGCACTTTCATCTCCAGGAGCAGTTCGACTGCGACACCTTCGAGCGGGATTCCGGCGAGCAGAGGACCGTCAAGACCGTCTTCCAGATCTGGAAGCGGGAAGCCCATCCGCGATCCAAGATCGTCCTCGCCACGAGCCATGAGGACTTCGAGATGAAGCACTTCCACCTCTCCCGGACGTCGCCTGAAGCGCTCGCCCGGGCACGGGCCGAGTACGACTTCGCACTGCCCCAGGTGGGTGCCAAGTTCGTGCCTCGCGACGTCGGAGACATCAACGCCGGCAGCTACTGGTTCATCAAGGCCAAGGTCTCCGGCGTCCGGGAGCGGTTCGAGGTGCTCGACTTTTCGTTTCTTGACGGCCTGAACACCACCTTCATGAGCCTCTCGAAGAAGGACATCATCGCCGCCTACATCACGGCGGCACGATCCGAGACGACCCCTGCTTCCTGAAGCGAAGCCGGGATGGCCAACAGGTTGCAAAACTGGCCGAGAGCCAAAAAAAGTGGGGGCCGCGCACTCACGCGGCCCCCGATGTTGTCATGAAATCTGTGTCGCGGGAGTCGACCCCGGCTGACGGCGTCGAGAATACCCGATTCGTCGAGTTCGTCATGTCGCCATTTTTTGGGACACGGATGGAAAAGCCCCGTGACTCGATGAGTCACGGGGCTTTTCGAAAAGTGGCGCACCCGTAGGGAGTCGAACCCCAAACCTCCTGATCCGTAGAAAGACAATATTTGGAGCAGAATCGCTGGTTATCAGATATTTATGGACCTCCCACTAAGGATTTCCTTGCCAGTTGCCAAGCCAGTTGCCAAGCCCAATATGCAGTGGCAACGCACGATAAGACCAAGCACTTCAAGATCGAGGATTACAAGAATCCTTCTGGTACGATCTCACACCGAGTGAGCGGGCGGAAGGCCAGCGGTGAACGCGTCCGGAGGAATTTCGCGAACTACGCCGAAGCCTTGCAGGCGATGGCCGACTACGAGGCCGGCTATGAGGACGCGGACGGCAAACTGGTGCCCCGGCGCACTCGCCTTTCGGAAGCTCAACTAGCCGATGCTGAGGCCGCCATCACCGCGGCCAACGGCAGGAATCTATCCCGAATTGTCTCGCGCCACGACGCTCTGCAGGCACGAGCGAACAAGCATAGCGTAGACCTAGACACCGTCATCCGCTTCTTCGAGTCGCACTACCGCGAAGAAATCCGTGAGATCACAGTTTTCAACGCCTACCGCAAGTTTTTGAAGGCTAAGGAGGTCACCTCTCCGAAGACCCAAGAACACTACAAGTCCAGCCTCAAGAAGCTCCTGAAGCCGGAACCCAACCGCCTACTGCACAGCTTCACAGTGACCGACATGGAGGACATCCTTGAGACGTACAAAAGCCTCAACTCAAAACGCACCATGCGACGTTCACTGTCTGCCTTCTTCAACTGGGCAGTGCGACATCACTACACCCTAGAGAATCCCTGCGAACGACTCGACAAGATCCCTCGTGACATGAGCGAGATTGGGGTGCTCACGCTCGAAGAATGCAAACGATTGCTCTGCGCTGCCATGCATCTCCACGAAGGGGCTGCTGCGGCAACCGTAGCGCTCGGGTTGTTCGCTGGACTCCGCCCCAGTGAAATCCGGGATCTGAAACCGTGCGACATCGGCAAGGGCAAGATTCGGGTGTCGGGCGGAAAGCTGCGCCGCGCGCTCAAGCGCTCAGTGCCGATCCCGCCGGTGCTGAAGGTCTGGCTGGAGAAATTCCCGTTCAAGGGCCTGCCTCCCGGCTGGGACGGCAAGCTCAAGATCCTAAAGAAGGCCACCGGCGCACAGAATTGGACGCAGGATGTGATCCGCCACACCTCGATCAGCTTCCAAGCGGAACGAGACCAAGACGAGGCGTTTACAGCCCTCAAGAACGGCACATCGAAGGAGATGATGGACGCCCACTATCGGCAGGTGGTTGACGACGAGGATGTCGTCAGCGCGTTCTGGGATCTGCTCCCAGATCGAGTCGAAGGCACGGAGTTGAAGTCGGCTCTGCCGACCCCGCAACGGTTCGACTATCCCTCCAAGGCCAAACTCAAGCACCTAGTCTGGAAGAAGCCCCTCACCCACATCGCCGCCGATCTCGGCGTCAGCGACGTGGCTCTCAAAAAGCACTGCACGAAACTCGGCATCGAGCTGCCGGGGCGCGGCTTCTGGCAGAAGGCTGCGGCCAAGAAGAAGTAGCCCGCCAAACCCGTTCAAGATCCACCGGGTAATCCCGCGGACTGCCTCGAACTCCTGCCGAGCCGGGCGATCACCACCCTGCTCGCGGGTCTGTCAGCATCCGGTAATCCTCGGGCACCACTGGCTGAAATCTGGCGTGCCACGGACAAATGCCGTGGCACGCCTATTTCATTTCCGGCACACCAGCTTCACTGCTCCTCGTCCGAGCAGTCAGGGCGTTGGAACAACGACACTGGAGTATGGAATGGATCCATAGTCTTGCGTAATGGAATCAAGACGAACGGGCACCTGGCCCCTGGTCCTTGCACGAGACATCGACAGCCGTCATATGACAGCTGATCATCGACGTCCAGATCTGCAACGATTAGAGCCACGTTCCTCAGGTTCTCCTGGGAGAACACCACATGGAGGATATCGTGCCGCTGCAGTTGCCGCAGACCCGATCCGCAATACTTCTCCGGTTGGTTGTATATGCTTTCCAGCACCTCGCACGGCCCTTCAAACATTTCCACCGGCAGCGGGTCGAACGGAGCGGAGTAGTCCTTCCATTCAACATCCTCCTGCCGCAATCCGGGCGAAACGCCATCAATGCGATAGAGGACTTCAACCACCCCATCTTTGGCAGATCCCTGTTTCCCAGGAATCACAACGCGTTGCTCTGCGACCTCGTGGCTTTGCACGCTTCCGCCGTCAGAGCAGTTGTCAACGGGTTCGGCAACGACTCCTTCAGAGCCGCTCGTCTTCACGGCACCAGCATTGGCGTCGTGATCATTGGCGCTTTGATGAGCGCCCTCTTTGGTGACGCTTTTTGAAGCGTCAGCTTTGTCTTTCATTTCTATTTGATTTTTGGTTTCACTGATTTGAATACACAATTGTCTATTGGTGGGAGTCGCCGGATCCGTTAGAACCGTGATCCCAGTCATGCCGCACGAGAGCCTCGTGTCGGCCAACAGCAGCCACCTTCGGACGGGGACCACCTCGTCCACCGTCTCCGGGGCTCAAATGGGCACGCTGCTCCGACGAACGGACATCAACGCGCCTCGCTGATCACTTCAGGATCAAATTTCGGTCTCAAATCGACCGATTCACATAGTGCCATTCAGGCCTCTCCCGTCGAACGGGTCAAAAGGATCAGCCTCGGGCCCACGACTCCCGGATAAACGAAAGTGGGATGGCGAACGCCGGCACAGTATTACCGGCGGCTCCCAGATGGGAGTCTTTAAGTGCGGCTCCCGGACGGGACCCGTCTGCTGCACGCCCTTCTGAAGCGGGCGATAATGTCGATGTGCTGTGCACCTTGGATTTCAGTTTTGTCAGGCCTTTCCAGACCCAACAGCGGATACGAAATCACATTTCCCCGCGAGGTCCAGAAAAAATCGTGGCCAACCCCGCACGGTCGCCAAGGGCTTCGCACGGACCGGGGTTAAGAAGCAGGTCGTCGGTCAGATCACCCGGGACGCAGTGGTCCGTCTCAAGTTCCAAGAGGGCCTGACGCTGACACAGGTCGCCAAGCGCCTAGGCCTGGAAGCGACATCATTCGAGGCCCGGAAAGACGCCCCATTTGTCATTTGCCAAGATCCCCCGGATCCAGCCTTTTGCGCTGTACCTTGCCACCGTCCCAGGCGACAATACGGGCATGAAAAAGATCTCGATCTTCCCCGACTCCATCCACTGGGAGGAGGTAGGCAATCTAGCCTTCATCGCTCGCGGCTTCGTGGACCTCTTCGAGCGATTCGACACGAATCCTCCACGCACCCTTCCGATCTTCGAGTCCGCGATCAGCTTTGCCGAGGCAAGGGCGGAGATAGGAAACAATCCACTTCCAGAGCATGATCCTAGTTTGCCTGAGGAACTGTTTGACGAGGCAAGGCTCGAACACGTTCGCACCTGCGTAGATGCCAACTACTCCAATGCCCGGGAGATGCTCATTGAGGCAGCGATACCGCCTATGGAAGCGGGTTTCGGCGAGGAAGCCATCACCTACTTCGTGGTAGCAGAGACTGTCTATAATGCGTTCCACGCAGCCCTGGAAGGGCATGAGGCACACTCGGCGGCTGCCTGAGCGACACGCTCAATTCAGGGACGATTCCGCTGTACCTCCGGCGCAGGCCAGGCCAGAATCGGAGGCAATGAGCACAACCTCCGAATCCCCTGCCACCAAGCGCTGGCCCAAGGTAGCCAGTCTCGCCCGGATAGCACGCCAGCTCCTCCCCCTCTGGCAGGCACGCAACGTTAGATCTCCTCACCTGATCCCCCTGCTCGAAGCTGCCATCACGGTCACCGAGGCCCGGGCCGAGATCGGCGACGGTGAACTGCCCGACTACGATCCCGAGCTCCCGGTCCAGCTCATCGACGAGAACGAGCTGGAGGCGTTGGGCAGGTGCGTGGATGCGATTTACCAGGCGGGGAAAAATTTGATGGCCGATGCGTTCTGCTTCGCGGAAGCGGAGGACGATTTCAGCCGTGAAGCTGTGGCCTACGCGACGGTGAGCGAGGCGGTGTGGAAGGCCTTCAGGGCGGCGTTTGGCGAAGCTGATCAGTCCTGATTCACAAGCGCTATTCTCGCCTGCGGGCGAAGACGCAGATCACCACTGAGAACGTGGCGAGTAGGGCGGACGAGGCTTCAGGCACCGCGTTTAGTTCAGTGATGGCAATCCACAAATTCTCAGTGGACTGGGACTGAGCTGTTGACGTGGCGCCTATCCGGGGATCTTCAAACTCAGAAAGATTCGGCAATACCATCGGCAACTCGGTCGAAGAAAAGATCGACTCGTCGTAGTCGTGAAGGACGATCTGCAGCGGCGTGTAGTCCGCTAGGCTGATCCCGCCCAGGACAATATCGGGATCCAATAGGAGCTGAAAGTCGTCCCGACCGTATGTTCCGTTGCGGATCACGATGAGATCAGCCACGGAAGAAAACTCTGCCGTCTCGACCCGGAACCAAGCCGTTTCATAGACGTAGTGAGCCCACGTGGGATAGCTTACTGTCCCAGTCTGGGGGACTTGGTAGCTGAAACCGCCTGTCACAACAGCCCCTGCCGAAATCGTGCCGAAGTCCGAGGTGAAGGTTCCCGTGAAGCTGTAAGAAACCAGCACCCCTTGGCTCGTTGACACGCAGGCCAGAAGCAGGAGTAGTCCGACAAACCCTTTCGATCTCGACGCCTTGCTCATGATCTAGGTGATGTGCTCCTGCCCACTACGATCATCTTGCCTCAGCGATGAAGAACGCCCTCTTCACCGGCCCCCCAACCGGATCGTCCGGGAGCTCCACGTTCCCGCTGAAGGTCGTTCCGTCGCCGGGGATGGTCCCCAGCTCGTTCCACGGCCCGGTCAGATCCGGCGACCAAAGCACCCGCAAGTCGGCGAGCGGTAGCGGCCCGTTCTTCACCCCGACGTTGAGATTCACCCACTTAAAGCCTGTGTCGTCCTCCACGGTGATGCCGTTGGTCGAAAGCGTCGCGCCTGCGGGATAGGCGACCTTCATCGTCATCATCAGGGGGGCGGACATTTCGTTCCATGAACAGCTCGTGCAGGTGGATGGGCCAAACACGCTCTTGGAAGAGAATCCGGCACCGCTTCCCGGGGTTGAGCGCCCTTTCCAATCAAAGATGCCCGCAGTGCTTGGCGGACCATCGTGGGTGTTGGTGAGTGCCACCCAGTAGTCCTTGCCCGGCTGCAACGACAGGCTCAGGCCACTGAAGGTCACATACTCCGTCCCGTTGGGGAAGGTCCCAAGCGATGTCGACCATCCATCGAATAGAACGGCAATCTGAGCTCCATCGGGACGGTCCGCGCTCCCTTCAAAGATTGAGAACCTGCACAGACCATGACGCGCCACTGAAAGACGCGCTGTGACCTCGTTCAGTACCACGCTGAAGCCCCCCGTCGTGAAGTGTTGACCGGCCCTATCGCCGGGACTGTCGGTGCCGGAGTTGAACTCTTCCCCCGTCTGGGGTGAGCCAATGCTATCGAAGAGCACGAGTGGTGTCGCGAAGCATGGCAGGATCAGAGCTGCCGCTGCGGCAATGCCGGGAAGGAGGCGGGAGGTCATCGCTTTCTGGGGGCTGTGGACGACAGCCACGAGCCCAATCAGGAGCGGCGATTCCCACCGTGAAAGTGCTCCGCTGTCAGAGCAATATCACGATTCGAAACGGCTAAGGTCAAGCTCCGATGCCGGAGCAACCGTCCCCACGCAATCTCGTCGGTCCCCGGGTCCGAACGCTACGGGTGCAGGCCGGGCTATCGCAGGAGACCCTCGCGGCGAAACTTCAGCTCGCCGGCTGGGATCTCAGCCGGGGCGGACTGTCCAAGGTCGAGGCCCGGCTGCGCCGCGTGTCGGACGCCGAACTCTGGATTCTCAAAGGCGTGCTCGGCTGCGAGATCGGCGACCTGTTCCCGGGGAGGGTGCAGAAGCTCGAGCTGGGGCAGGTGCTGGAGAGGTGATTTGGGGTGGTGATCCAGAGTTCACGACCGAGTCGCAGCAGCTGGGACCATTCCCTCGGACTGGCGAAAATCCCCCATCTTTGTAGCGGCACTTCTCCGACCCGGGAGGTAGGATCCACCCCCTCATGCTCCCCGTCCAGACGCTCACCTTCGACCTCCGCACCCGCACCGCCGACTTCGGCACGGCGCTGCGCCGGCTCGACCGTGCGCTGCCCAGACGGAGGCGCGAGGAGGCGGTGCTTTCCCACGATGGCGAAATGCTCCACATCGAGCTTGGCGGTGGCACCCTCACCGTCCCGGCGGAGGGAACCTGCGACGCCCAAGTCCGCGTATCCGCTGCGGCGCTGCTCCGCTTCCCCCGGGTGCTGCCGCGCGACCCGGTGCTGCACCTGCGCGCCCTCGACTACCGCCTGGGGCTTGGACCCTGCTCGCTCCCCTGCTCAATCCAGCCGGCGTGGAGCAAAGTCGTCGATCTGCCAGCCGGGACAAGCACCGAGGATGCCCTGCGCGCGCTGATAGTGGAGGATGCCGAGGATCTCGTCGCCTCGGGACTGGCACCCTTCATCCTGGCTCACCAACGGACGCTGATCAAGGTCATCGCGGAAGACCTGGCTGAACAGGGTTTGCTGGATTTCGACGGTCACGGGAGTGGATCGGAGAGGTGGTGAGACCCTGCTACCCTCCGAAGAAAATCACCGCGCTTTCGAATGTTCCGGTGCCCTCAGGGGAAGCTGAAGACATGCTCCCGCACCAACTCCCACCGCATAGCAGAGCAGATCGCTCCACAGGAACCCGTGGCCGAGCACAAGCGCGCCGATCCGGGTGTCCCTCACCGCGTTGATCCACCCGGCCTGGTAGAGTTGGCTGAACTCGACGGCGAAGGACAGAGCCAGCGCCATCACCGCGATCTTCCTTGTCGTCATCCCCGGGAAAACAAAAGCGATTACCAGGAACAAGGTCAGCGCCCACAGCGTGTCGCCGGCGTAGGTGGCGATGAAGGCGGGCAGGTGGACGGCAAGGGACGACCGCGAGGCGAGCCCGGCGGCGATGGTGAGTCCGATCAGGGCCGCGTATCGCAGTAGGCTTCGTCGATGGGCTTCTTCCGGGTTCATCTCAATGGCGAGAGTCTCGCAGGAAGCTCGGCAGCCGGTATGTGGGCGGCATGAAATCACGGTGAAGTCTCGTCCCGCAAACGTTACCGATCAGTGACACTTCCGGCACCTTCACTCTCCCTCGCCCGACCACTCATGCCACCCCTTCATCCCGAGCACCCCGGCGACTTCATCGACCAGGCCATACCATGCACCCGGCTTGAGTCCGTCCCCGGCATCACCCTCGTCCAGTCGAACCCGGACCAACTCCTCGAGCTTGCTGGCCAGCGGGAGGTTGCCGGTTGATTGGTAGAGACGGGCGAAATCCGTGGCACCCCGGGTGAGACGGTCGATGAAGACCGCCATCGCGCCGTTCAAGGCATCGACACGCTTCAGCATTGCAGCGGGAAGAACCTCGCGCTTCCCCTTCGCGAGGGTCATCGAGGCGGCGTTGTGCGCCTGAAGGGTCAGGGCGCAGAACTGAGCCTCGCGCAATGCCTCCACTTCCGCGAGTTGGCGTTCGATGGCCATGTCCGTCGGCAGGCGGAGCAATCGGTCGAGGGTGTTGTTGACCGTCTCCCGGATCATCGCGAGATACTTCCCCTCGTCGTAGTTCCCCTTGCGGACGATCCGGCGGATCTCACCGTGCATCGACTCGACCGCCGCGTCGATTCCTTCCCTGGTGACCACAAACAGACGGCGACAATCCGCCTCCCGGGCCCCCGACTCCAGCAGGATGTGCCAGGCCTCGTGCGCCAACGCGTGATGCTTGAGCATCACCGCCGGAAGCTGGCTCTGGATCGCGACCTTGTGATGATCGAGACCGTGGTCCCAAGCGAACTCCACCGATGAATGAAGCGTTCCTTCCAACTTCTCCTCAACCACCCTCACCGGCACCCCGGATTCCTCTTCGGCCCTCTTCCGCAGCTCCTCAGCCACCTGTCGCGCCTCCTCCGCGCGGTCGTTGCCGACGATGTTGGTCAGCTTGAGGAAGGTGTCGCGGGCAGCCTCCAGCATCCGCCCGAGCCGAGGGTCGGACAGTTCGCACTTGGCGAACATCGCCCGCAACGCTGCCAGCGCCTCAGGAACGGCCTCACGCCCGAGGAAGACCATCGAGCGCCCGTAGTGGGCGTTGGCGAAGCCGGGGTCGATGCCGAGCACCCGGTCGAACTCCTCCAGCGCCTCCCGGTCGAGTCCGGCCTCCAGCAGCGCCCCGGCCAGGCTGTTGCCCGCGACGGGGTTGTCGGGCTCCAGCTCGCAGGCCCGCTCGAAAAGCCGACGAGCCTCCTCGCCGCGATCCTCCATGCGGGCGTAGCGGTTGCCCAGGATGACCAGCGCCTCGGCGTCGGTGGGGTCGACCTTCAGCACGTCGAGCAGGGCGTCCTCCGCCTCCTCGCCCCGACCGAGCTCGTTGAGCGCCATCGCCAGGTTCCGTCGGGCGTCGTGGCGTCCGGGGTCGAGTTCGAGCACCCGGCCAAGGATACCCACGGCCTTGGACAGCTCGCCCTTGCGGGCACGCTCGACCGCTCGGCTCATCAGCCGCTCGGCCTCGGCGGTATTCTCGTCGGGAGCCTCCGGCCAGGTCAGCGTGACCATGCCGTCCTCCAACCGGACCGCCGCTCCGTCCGCCACCCGGCCCAGCAGCCGGCGCAGTTCGGCCTCCGCCGCCTCGCCGTCCGGATGTCCGAGTGCTTCCAGCGCCTCCTTGTCCGCAGGGCCGAGGGGCACTCCAGCGGCGGTCTTGCGCAGGTCGTCGAGGTGGAAGGAGATCGTCACGCGCGGAGTGTGGCGGGCGACGCCGGGGGTGTCACCGCGATTTCCCCGAGAGCAGAAGCCCGACACCCTACTCCGGCGGCGGGGCGTCATAGGGTAGGCCAAAATAGCGCATGATGTCGCCCGACCGCTGGTAGATGTCCATCTCGCTCATCCCGGCCTTCTCCATCATGAGATTCATCGGCCCGAAGTTCCGCTGGATGAAGCGCAGCAGCTCCATGGGGTCGCACTGCACCGCTGCCTCCGGCTCACCCAGGCGCTTGAAGGCCTCCAGCGTCGGCATCAGGCAGAGCGTCATCATCTTGAGCGTCTCGGTCCGCAGGTCGCAGAAGAAAAACCAGTAGGGCCACACCTTGTGGAGGTGGGCGTAGAACTTCCGGATCTCGGGAATCGCGTAGATCTCCTCCGGCACGTCGTCCCAGCCCTCGACGAAGAACTGGAAGGTTCCCATCAGCTCGGCCAGCTCCGGGCCCTCGGGCAGCGCTTCGAGGCCGTAGTGCTTGAGGAAGTGCGCGAGCTTGCGCTGCCGCACCTGCTGCTCGCGAAAGACCACCACGATGCCCTGGTCGCTCTCCTCCATGACTCAGTTCATCGACGGGTCGAAGCCCCGGTTCTCGATCCGCATGCCGAGAAGCTCAAGCTGGCGGCGTGCCTTGTCCACGTCCGCCGACCCGGGCTTGTGCTTCGGCATCAGCTGGGAGAATCGTCCCTCGCCCTCGCCGTAGTCCAGCGCACCACCGTCACCGAAGCCGGCGAAGCCCCCCTGCTCATGGCGGACGATGGGGATCAGCCGGGTGGCGGCGTGGTCGGCATCCTCCAGCAACAGCGCCACCATTTCCCGGCGGTCGGGTGACTCGGACGGTGCGACGCTGGTGTCCAGGTGACCGGAGGCATCCGGAAGTCGCACCCACGACTCGACGATCATCACCAGCGCCCGTGCCCGACAGGCCACGGCAAAGAGACGCGCCACCTCGGCGAAGCGGTCCTTGGCCTCGTCGTCGGCCAGCTCGGTCGGCATGCAGAAAACGTAGCCCTCGTCGGTGTCGGCGATCACCGTCGGCAATACGGAGCCGACCGTGCGCATCATGTGCAGCGCGTAGTCCTGTGCCTGGGCGGCCAGCTTTTCCAGCCGTTCCGGGTCGTCCTGTTGTCGCTTCCGCTTCACGGGCGCGACGCTACCCGCCACCCTGAGCACATGGCCAGAGAATCCACCGGTGCTTGCGTCGGCTTCCCGCGACCGCCAGCCTTGCCCGGCGCCCGGAAGCGCTGAAGCCGCATGCCTTTCTCCCCCGAAGTCCAGCAACTCATCGAGCAGGTCGAGACCACCTCGGGCCGCCCGGTGCACGCCTCCGAGGAGCCGGGGATGCAGTTGCGGGCCACGGTGGTCCCGGCGCGAGGCGAGGCACCCGCCCACCTGATCCGCTTCAAGCCGGGGATCCGCAACCTCGACTATCTGGTCGCGAGCCAGCTCATGTTCCTGCGGCGACGACTGGCCCTGCCGCCGGGTGAACGCTGGGACCTCGCCGGAACCTCCGCCGAGCAGGACGTGGCGATCCAACAGCTTGGTCTCGATGTCTTTCCCGACGACTTCGCCCGCAACATGGTCGGGCAGGTCATCAACCAGCTCCGCAGCTTTCCGGTCGGCTTCCGGGTCGATGCAGCCATCCGCGAGGAGTTTCCCGGCCTCCGCCAGCAGCAGCACGGCGAGATCGTCGCCCAGCTCGCCGAGATGGAGAAGGCGCTCGCTCCTCAGTTCCGGGGAAAATTCCCGCGCGGCATCGTCGACGCGAACACCACGATGAATGCCGCCTTCGCGATCCACTGGGCCGGCGTCCACGACGAGCCGCGCTACGCCATCCCCTTCGATGCCCTTGGCTACCGCGACCGGGCCGAGGAGCTGATCTCCGCCCTCGAAGTGGTCGATGACGACCCTTCCACCGACCGGGACCTCGTCATCTGCTGGGCCGCCACCCTCGACCTTGGCGGCGCGTTCCACTTCCACACTGAACCGTCCACCGACTGATGGCCGAGCTTCCCCATGACATCCGCTTCGCGCTCGACGAGTTCGACCGCAACCAGCTCCCGCAGCAGCAACGGGCGTTGAAGGGCGAGGCGTTCCAGGAAGCGGTGCGCGAGTATTTCACCCGGCAGTTCGCTCCGCACGGGGGAGCCGCCCAGATTGCCATCAGCGAGGACCTCGTCATCCTGCAGTGGGTCGAGCAGGCGGAGCCGGTTCCACTCACCGAGCGTGCCGCCGACCAGCTCCGCGAGGGCGACACGGAGAAGGGCATCGCCATGCTCCGCGTCGCCCTGAAGCGCAACCCGGACGACCCGGACGCCCTCTTCAACCTCGGCATGGCGCTCGGGAACGGGGGGCAGACCGAGGAGGCGGTCCAACTGCTTGGAAAACTCACTGCTTCCCACCCCGACTATCCCGGCGGAAACATCGCCCTCGGGGTGGCCTGCGGACGAGCCGGTCGCTGGGACGAGGCCATCGCCGCCTTCCGCGTCGCGGTGGAGCGCGACGCTCAGGACGGCCTCGCCCGCAAGAACCTCGGCGCGGCCCTCGCCCAGAACGGGCGCGTCGAGGAGGGGCTCGAACACCTCAAGGCCGCCGTGGTCCTGCTCCAAGACGATCCCGAGGCGTGGCTCAACATCGCGATGGCCCTCGAACAGACCGGCGTGACCGACGAGGCCGAAACCGCCTACCGCCGGGTGATCTCGCTCGACAAGAGCGGCACGCTGGCCGGACGCGCCGAGCAACGGCTTACCCGGATCGCCTCCGACCGCTTCACCTCGGCAGAGCCCCCGGAACTCCGCGAGGAAGCCGTCGCCCATCTTGTCGAGGCCCTGAAGCGCTTCGCCACCATGACCGACGAGCAGGTCCGCGACCTCACCTTCGAGATCGCCATGCTCGGCTCCAAGGGCCTCTCCATTCGCAACCGCGAGCCGGTCCACACCCTGCGCAACCTTCCAGGGAAGTTCTCCGGACTGGAGCTGCTGTGCCTCGAATACGCCGGCTTCCAGCGCATCGACCCGTCCGTGGACATCGGCATCGACCTGTCGGCGGAGTATGCGGAGGCGAGGAGGCGGGCTGACACGAGATAGAATGCTCCCCAAGTCCGCCTCCAGAATCTCTTGCGGTCCTCAGCCATGTGCTCCGGGCTGAAGGCACTCCGTCAAAGTCTCAGATTCTAACTGTGGGTCAGCGTCTACTCTTCCATTTCCTCCCCGCCCCCCCCACGATGGCCCCTGAATTCGAGAAGCAGAATCACACCCGACCATATGGGACTGCCCCTGTAAGTGTCCCACCCAGCTTGCTAGGAAGGCCCCGATTAAGCATCCGCTCATGCCACGAACCGCACCCACGAACCCCTACAGCTTCGGCTTCACCGCCGCCTCCCTGCGCCCCGAGCTGGCAGGCGTCATGGCTGAGCTGTATTTTGAGCACGGGTCCTGGGAGCAGACGCGTGATGTGGTTCTGGAGACCAACGCGCTCCAGTGCCGATCCAGCGCGAGCAGCAACCGCCTCGAAAGGGAACTGCGGCCGCGGCTTGAGACTCTCACGCCCGAGGAACTGGCACTCCTCAATACCGGCACGCTGGAGAGCAGGGTTGCCCTGTCATGGCTGGCTGCGGTGAAACGCCACACCTTCCTGCATGATTTCGCATCCGAGCTGCTTCGCTCCAAACTCGACCTCCATGATGCCGTCCTCCGGGCGTCCGATTACGAATCGTTCGTCGAGGAGAAGGCGGTTCGTCACCCCGAAGTCGAAGCCCTCAGTGACACGACCCAGGGAAAGATCCAGCGCGTCGTCCTGCGGATGCTCCGAGAAGTGGGAATCCTCGTGAAGGGGCCGGAACTGGGGTCTCTGGCGCGTCCAATCGTGCCCCCCGAAGTGGAAGATGCCATCAGGGCCGACGATCCACGCTGGCTGGCTGCCTTCCTTGTCCCCGAAGCCCAAATCTGATCCATGTCGACGTCCCTATCCCCAAGCGAAATCTCCGAGAGGCTGTTCGATATTCTGAGCAGCACGCGCTTTCTCGACATGGAGGGCCTCGGCAACGAGGTGCCCATCTTCATTCAGCCGTATCCGGTCGCTGAAGAGGAACTCATGTCCTCACTTGTCAGGTCGCTGGTGGCGAGGATGAACAACGCGGGGATCTCGACCACTCATGTCGACCTCTTCGACCTGATCGTCGAACTGCTGAAAGCCTCCGGACGCCTCTCCCGGATCACCGAGAAGGAACCTTCGCTGACCCGCCAGAAGATGACGGAGCTGATGTCGAATCTCGCCGACCCCGGCAAGGTGGTGGTGCCGGCCTTGGCAAAGAAGATGGCGGAGCCTGGCGTGAGAATCACCATCCTGACGGGAGCCGGACACGTCTATCCCTTCCTCCGCACCCACCAGCTCCTGGAAGAGATCCAGGCGTCCATGATGCACCACCCCTTGGTCTTGTTCTTCCCGGGTGAATACACCCAGACCAAGGGCCTCGGCTCCCAGCTTCGCCTCTTCGGAACTCAGCCTGCCAAGGGCTACTACCGCGCCTTCAATCTCGATCAATACCGTCTTCACCAGTCATGAGAATCTCGGAACTATTCGTCAAACCGGTCGAACGCCCCATCGAAGGGGTCATCAAGGCTGACGACCAACGCCATCTCGAAACCGAGGTCGAGGAGTTCGTCATCACCCGCGAGATCGCCAAGGGGCTCTCCGAGTTCGTCGAGCGCTACCTTGATGAGCCCGGCACGAATGGCGTGTGGATCTCCGGTTTCTTCGGGTCAGGTAAGTCGCACCTGCTCAAGATCGTGTCCCTGTTGCTCGACCGCAACCCGCTCCCCAGCGGTCGACACCCATCGGAGATCATCCTGCCGAAGATCGAAGACGAGATCCTGCGGGGGGACCTTCAGCGGGCCTGCCAAGTGCCGGCTACGAGCGTCCTTTTCAATATCGACCAGAAGGCCGACCAAATCGGAGGTGATCCCGGCGCACCGATCCTGAGCGTGTTCCTGAAGGTGCTCAATGAACTCCGCGGCTACCATGGCAAGCAGGGCCACATCGCGCAGTTCGAGCACGGCTTGGCGAAGAAGGGGCAGCTCGACGGGTTCAAAGCGGCGTGGCAGAGCGCCACCGGCACTTCGTGGGAGGATGCACGGATCGATGTCGAATACCTGGAGAACGAGACCTTCGCGAAGGTGTATTCCGAGTTTGCGGGTGTCGCCGAGGACGAGGCGCTCCGCCTGTTCGACCGGTCCCGCGAGAGCTTTAAAGTCTCCATCGAGTCCTTTGCCCGGCAGGTGAAAGAATACATCGACTCTCAGGGCCCGGACTTCCGCCTAAATTTCTTCGTTGATGAGGTTGGACAGTTCATCGGTCAGGATTCGAAAATGATGCTCAATTTGCAGACGGTCGCTGAAAGCCTTTCAACCATCTGCGACGGACGCTCGTGGATCCTCGTGACTTCCCAAGGCGACCTCGAAACCGTCTTGGGTGAGTTGAAGAAGGAGCAAGGCGACGATTTTACCAAGATTCAGGCACGGTTCAAAACGCGGCCCAGCCTCACCAGCGCTGACGTGAAGGAGGTCATCCAGAAGCGCCTGCTGGCGAAGACGGAAGCCGAGCCGGAGAGCCTTACCACAATCTATGACAGGGAGAAGGAAAACCTCGTGACGCTCTACCGGTTCAGCGACGACTCGGTGCAATACAAGGGCTGGCGAGGAAGTGACGAATTCTGTGACCTCTACCCCTTTCATCCCTATCAGTTCGAGCTTTTTCAGCGAAGTATCGAGCAACTGTCCCGCCATAACATGTTTACCGGACGTCATACCTCGGTGGGCGAACGCTCGATGCTGGAAGTCTTCCAGAGCGTTGTGAAGGAGATGCGCTCCGAGTCTGTCGGTGGGCTCGCTACCTTCGACCGGATGTTCGAAGGGATCGCCTCGACACTCCGAGGCGACCTGTTGACGTCGGTCCACGCTGCCGCCAGAAACCTGGACAACCCGCTTGCCGTCCGCGGTCTCAAAGCCCTGTTTCTCTTGAAATGGGTAAGGGCTTTCAAGGCCACGCCGCGAAACGTCGCGATCCTCTTGATTGATCGGCCCGATGTAGACATCGCCGCCCACGAGAAGGTGGTCAAGGAGGCCCTCGAACTGCTGGCGCGCCAGTCTTACCTTCAGCGCAACAGCGACGTTTACGAATTCCTCACCGACACCGAAAAGGACATCGAGGTCGAGATCAAGAACACCGACATCGACGAGTCGGAAGTGACCAAGCTGCTCTCGGCCATCCTCTTCTCGGATGTCCTGCGGGACCCCAAGGTCCGCTACGAGGCCAATAGCCAGGACTACGCCTACGCGCGGAAGCTCGACGATCAGCTTGTCGGGAAGGATTCCGAAGTCGCTCTCAATATCATTACCCCGGAACACTCGAACCACGGGAACCAGACCGCCCTGGCCGCGCAATGCACCGGGAAGCCGGAACTGGTTTTCGTGCTGCCGCCCGACCTGCACCTGATGGACGAGGTCCGGCTTTTCCTGAAGACCCAGAAGTTCATCCAGCAGAACAGCGGTTCCGGCACCGACGAAGCACGGCGCTCGATCCTCAACGAGCGCGGTCGCCAGAACAGCACCCGCCGCACTGGCCTCAAGGAGCTGTGCTCGGACCTGTTCACGAAGGGGCCCGTCTTCCTGAACGGTTCGAAGCTGGAAAGCCTGAGCTACTCTGAGCCGCGAAACCGCTTCCACAAGGCCGCCCAGGAACTCATCGCGTTCGCCTTCCCCAACCTGCGGATGCTCAAGGGGAACTACGACGAGAACACCCTCTCCGCCGCCCTCCTCAGCGACGACGACCTGCTGACAAGCGGTCAGCAGCCGCTCTCGGAGGCGGAGCAGGAGATCCTGACCTACGTGCAGCGCAACCAGAACGAGGGCGAGCGCACCTCGGCCGAGGAAATGATCCGCCAGTTCGGCCGCCGGCCCTACGGATGGTATCCCATGGCCGTCGCGACGCTTCTCGGCCGCCTCTTCCGCATGGGCAAGGTCGAGTTGCGGACCACCGAACCCCTGGACGCCCGCGGAGCCCTCGAATGCCTCAAGAACTCGCGACAGCACGGTGCCCTTCGGGTCCGCCTGCAGGAACAGTTCGATTCCACCAAGATCAACGCCCTGAAACGCTTCCACCAAGAGTTCTTCGACCGCCCCAACGGGGGGACCGATGCCCGCTCTGTCGGCCAGCTTACCGCCGAGGCATTTTCTGGGGAGAAGCGGGATCTCGGCGTCTTGCTGGACCAGACCACTCGCTATTCCTTCCTCGGGAAGCTCCAGCCTGCCGCCGACAGGATCGGCCAGTTGGCGGACAAGGATTACGCCTACTTCCTCAATCACCTGGGGGACTTCGAGGACGAGCTGCTCGACGCGAAGGAGGACTACCTCGATCCAATCAAGTCCTTTATGCACGGCGCCCAGCGCGTCGCCTACGATGAGGTCATTGCGTTCCTCAAGGAGGAAGAGGCGAACTTCCCGGATCTTCCCCAGGAGGAGGTTCAGCCTCTTCGTGATCTGGCGGCTGCGGAAGCGCCGTATCGTGGAAACGGGATCCCCGCCGCCAAGACCGCTGTGACGACATTACGCCAGCGGATCGACGAGTTGCTTTCCGCCGAGCGTGCCGCCGCCACCTCGGCGCTCGATGATCACGAGCAGCGGATCCGGGCCTTGGACGACTTCACCAAGCTCGATGCCTCGGACCAAGCCGAGGTTCTCGCGAAGACCACGGAGGCCCGCAGCGCCATCGCCTCAGCCCGATTCCTGACCGCCATCCGCGACAGACTGAACCGCTATCGTGACCAGGACTACCCGGCCCAGCTGGAACTCGCCGCCCGCCTCGCGACTCCCGCCGAACCTCAGAAGCCCGGCGACCCCACTCCTCCTCCAACTCCGGCTGCCACCTACGTTCCAGCCAGTTCGCTCCGGGCGGACTGCAACCTGCCCTACATCGGCACCGAGGCCGAACTCGACGCATGGCTGGCAGCGCTGAAAGCGGCTGCGCTCGAAGAAATTGCGAAAGGACATCGAATCAGCCTTTGAAGATGTTCCAGGTCCATCCAGAACACCTTGCCAAGCTGAAGGAGTACTTTCCGAAGGCGCCTACTCAGCTGGCGGTGGGAGATAGCCCGCGGAGCTACTGTCAACGTCTCGAGGACATCACAGATGCCACGCTCGTCTGGCCGAAAGAAATCACTGACGACGCCCTTTCTCGGGACGGTCTGGGGAAATTGTGCAGGAAGCCTTCGACAGATGACCTTGTTTGCTATGCCGCAACGATGGCTTGGGGGGGACGGGGAGTGGATTCCCCGAATTACCGAATGAGTTTGGAGGGAAAGTCCTTCGCTGCACTCAAAGGAGCGATTTCGAGCCTCCGAAGCTCGACGAGTTCACGTCAGGCGGCTTTCGAAGACTTCCAATCTGCTGCATGGAACATCAAAGGGCTCAAGGTCTCATTTTATACCAAGCTCTTATTCTTCCTTCGCAGGAATAGAAAAGGAGACAAGCCAGCCTACATTCTTGACCAATTCACCGCCAAGAGTGCCTATCTTCTGTTTCCCGACAATCGCCCGGAAAAGTTCCTTACCACTGGAGGGTTCCCTCGTCCCGATCTTCATTCGGAGGATTACGAGTGGTTTTGCCAGGCTTTGGAGGATCTGGGCAAGCAACTCAAGTGGACGGGCGAGCAGGTCGAGATGGCCTTGTTCGATGGCAGGGGGGGAGACTGGAGGAATTACATCCAGTCGTTTTTCCTTGCCCGATCAAACCGTCGTCGAGCTCCTAAAAAGCGGACGAATGCAGTGCCCGCTGCCAAGGGGGCCAAGCACGGGCTCGCGACGACGGTTGCTGCCGAACACATCCGCTCTTACGCGGGCGGGCTGGAGCTTCCGACTCCCAACGCTTCCGTGAATGCCAGCGCAAAGGTCAACTGTGGAAACCTGAACGAACTCAATTGGCACTACGTCGTAGTCGGCGACGAGGTTCGGGCCGCTGTGTTCATCCCTTCGGGCCAAATTCGGCGCTACAATGCGCTCCGAAAGCGGCTCGGAATCACAGGCCACAACTTTGGAGGGGGGATTGTGGGCACGGGCTCCAAAGGCGGCAAATCCTGCACGCTATCCATCAGCACTCAAGGAGGCTATACCACCGACCCGTCCGCGTGGCCCGGGATCGCGAATCTTGCCGTTAGGCGTATGCACGATCTCTTCACCACCGTCGCTGAAATCATCTGAACCAATCTGCTGCTCCCGAATGAACACCTCCTCCCTCAAGTCTTTTGCCCCGGAAGTCCGCACCCAGCTCATGGAGGCGGTGGACCGCAAGCTCGATTACGTCCTCACCGCCGACACCCCGGACCTCCGGGAGATGGGACTCCAGGTCGCTGCCCTGCGCCGGGAGGCGGAAAAGAACCGCAAGGCCCTCATCGAACGCGTCGCCTACACCTGGTTCAACCGCCTCGCCGCGCTGCGCTTTCTCGATGCCCGGGGCTGGCATCCCTTCAAGGCCCGCGTCCTCACCCCGGCCACGCGGGACGAGACTCAGCCGGAAATCCTCAAGCTCCTCCGCTCAGGCTCCCTGCCTGAGGAACTCCGCCCTCACACCGACCTCCAGCGCCTCAATGACCTGCTCGACGGTCGCCTCCCCACCGCCATTGCCGGGGCCGATCCCCAGGGCGAGGCCTACCGCGGCCTCATCCTCGCCGCCTGCCGCTGCTACCACGCGCTGATGCCCTTCCTCTTCGAGGCCATCGACGACGAAACCGAGCTGCTCCTGCCCGACGACCTGCTCACCGCCACCTCCGTCGCGGAGGGCTTCCGCACCGAGATCATCGACGACGACTGCGCCGAGGTCGAGATCCTCGGCTGGCTCTACCAGTTCTACATCTCCGAGAAAAAGGACGCCGTCATGGCCCGCAAGAAGGCCGTGCCCAGCGAGGACATCCCCGCCGTCACCCAGCTCTTCACCCCGCACTGGATCGTCCGCTACCTCGTCGAGAACTCCCTCGGCCGCCTCTGGCTGCGCTCCCGCCCGAACTCCCGGCTCAAGGAGCACATGCCCTACTACGTCGAGGATCCCGACTCGTCCTCCGAAGCCTCGGCGAAGGGGGAGGGACAAACGCCCGCCGACAGCCTCACCGTCGCCACGCCCGAGGAAATCAAGCTCCTCGACCCCGCCTGCGGCTCCGGCCACATGCTCACCTACGCCTTCGACCTGCTGGTGAAAATCTACGAGGAGGAAGGCCACGCCCCTAGCGAGATCCCGGAAAAGATCCTCACCCACAACCTCTTCGGCCTGGAAATCTGCCCCCGTGCCGCCCAGCTCGCCCAGTTCGCTCTTGTCTGCAAGGCCCGCGAACAATCCCGCACTGCCTTCCGCCGTCCCGTCCAGCCGCAGATCATGTGCCTGCGAGACGTCGCCCTCACTCCGGACGAAGTGAAGGGCTTCACCGACGCCACCGGCATCAAATTCAGCCATGACGAACTCGCCCAGATCCACCAGTTCCGGGAGAACACCGAGACCTTCGGCTCGCTCATCCAGCCTGTGCTCGATGGGAAACAACTCATCGCCCTCAAGGGGAAGATCGCTGAGCAGCCACCCGCCGGTGACCTCCTCGTGCAAAACACGCATCGCAAGCTGCGCCTCGTCGCCGATCAGGCAGAGATGCTCAGTCAACGGTATCAGATAGTGGTGGCGAATCCGCCGTATCTCGGAGGAAGGCAAATGTCTGAAGCACTCAAGAGTTTCGCCAAGGAATTCTATCCAGGATCAAAAGCTGATCTGTTCTCCATGTTCATCGACCGCGGATTCTCTCTCGCTGCTGAACACGGTTACAATGCGATGATTACAATGCAGAGCTGGATGTTTCTTTCCAGCTTCGAATTGATTCGGAAATCCATTGTCATGAGAAAGCGGATGCTGACGATGGCGCACTTGGGCTCACGAGCTTTCGACTCCATCGCCGGAGAAGTTGTTCAAGCCACAGCATTTGTAGTCCAAAATGACCCTCCCGGAAAATCACTTGCTACATACTTCCGCCTCGTGGAAGGGGCATCCGAGGAGCAGAAATCAGAAGCATTCAAAAAGGCAATTTCCAAGAAGGGATCAGCTATCAGTTACTCAGTCTCGTCTTCAGCATTCGCTTCAATACCCGGAAGCCCTGTGGCCTATTGGGCACCCGAAGCTATGTTAGATTCGTTCAAGACTGGGACATCACTAAAAGATGTTTCGAAGCCGTTGCAAGGAGCAACAACTTCAGACAATGCTCGGTTCCTTCGGCAATGGCATGAGGTTGGATTCCCTCAAATTGGATTCGCTTGTGACAGTCGGCAGGCTGCCAAAGGCAGTGGTTTAAAGTGGTTTCCCTACAACAAAGGTGGTGAGTATCGCAAATGGTATGGCAATCAAGAATTTGTGATCAACTACTTGAACGATGGAGAGGAAATAAAGGCCTTCCACGATGAGCTAAACAAAACAAGCCCTGGGGGCAGACTGAAGAATCAGCAGTGCTATTTCAAGAAATGCATCTCGTGGTCCAAAATTGGAGCCGGTGACTTCGCTATCCGATTTTTCCCCACAGGTTTCATCTTCGACGTGGCTGGGTCGGCTCTGTTTCCGACAACTGACAAAGAAATCTCGAAACTCGGTAGTCTCTTGAATTCCTGCGTTTCACGACTCGGCTTACAGCTATTGTCCCCAACTCTCAATTTTGAAGCAGAGCACCTATGTGCATTACCGGTGCTTCAACTTGCTTCGAAAAATGAATGTTTTGACGAGTTGGTAGATCTCGCCCGTGCCGACTGGGACAACTTCGAAACCAGTTGGGACTTCCGCGACCTGCCGCTGCTGCGCTCCGGAGATTGGGAAGTCGAGCCCGGCCAGCCCGGCGGCCCGTGGAAGGGCCGCACCCTCGCTGAGTCGTGGGCCAACTACGTCGCCTACTGCACCGCCGCCATCCGGCGCATGCAGGAGCTGGAGACCGAAAACAACCGCCTCTGGATCGACGCCTACGGCCTGCAGGACGAGCTGACACCCGAAGTCCCCGAGGACGAGATCACCCTCGCCCGCGCCGACTCCAAAAAGGACATGGCCGCCTTCCTCTCCTACGCCGTCGGCTGCATGATGGGCCGCTACAGCCTCGACCACCCCGGCCTCATCCTCGCCGACGCCGGCGACACGGTGGAGAACTACCTCGCCAAGACCTGGCAGCGCACTGAGCCACTCGATGAGAAGCGTGCGATCCAAGATCCCGAGTCCGTGGTGCTCATCCCGGATGCACAATGCTCTTGCTTTGCCTGCGACAAAGTTGGCCCGACGGAAGAGGCCCGCTTCATCCTCGCGGATCTCTACGACCGGGAGGAAGGCGAGATCAAAGGGCGCCCGATGATCTATTGCGAATCATGCGCCACGGAGAACGCAGACCGGATCGTTCTCAACCGTCCCCTGACACAATTTTCTGTGCAAGATGGCCTCACTCAGGAGTGGGCAGAACCTGAGACACTCGGGGCGTTCCTTGATCTGGCCAAATGCTTCGCCCACCGCATTCCTCGATCTCGGGATGAAATCACATTTCCTCCCGACGACGACGCCATCGTCCCGCTCCTCGACGGCGAGTGGTTCACCGACGACATCGTCGCCCGGACAAGAGAACTCCTCCGCGTCACCTTCGGCGACGACACCCTGGAGGAGAACCTCCGCTTCATCGAGGACGCGCTCGGCAAGGACCTGCGGAAGTACTTCCTCACCGACTTTTACAAGGACCACCTCCAGACCTACAAGAAGCGCCCGATCTACTGGCTGTTCCAGAGCCCGAAGAAGGGCTTCGGCGCTCTCGTCTACCTCCACCGCTACACCAGGGACACCGTCAACACCCTGCTCAACGACTACCTCCGCGACTTCCTCAAGAAGCTGGAATCGCGGATCGAGCACCTGGAGCACGTCCAGGACACGGCCAGCAGCGCCCGCGAGAAGAATGCGGCGGCCAAGGAGGAAGCCAAGCTCAAGAAGACCCTCAAGGAATGCCGCGAATGGGAACGCGACGTCCTCCTTCCGCTCGCCCAGCAACGCCTCGAAATCGACCTCGATGACGGCGTGAAGGCGAACTACCCGAAATTCGGCAAAGCCTTGGCTTCGGTCCCGGGGATGAAGAGCGAAGATTGAACCGATGATCACTCCAGCAGACTACACGGACGATCTTGCCACTGCAGAGGAGTTTCTCGCGCACCTCCGCCCCTCAGGGGCACATTGGCGGACGTTCGTGCGAGGCAAGTTGCGTTGGGTCTTCCGTGGACAGCGTGATGCTAGCTGGAGGCTATTGCCGTCGGCTTGGCGCACCGACTGCACGACCCGTGAGGAGATTCGACTTCTCAGCAACGCCACCTACGGCGTGGATACCCTCGGCTCCATGAGCTGCATGCTCGATTGCTGCTCGCTAACCGTGCCAGAAGCAGTGGCTGATGTTCATCGTCAATCCAACAATGAGCTAGGCATGCTTCAGGAGTTCATTGTGCACTCAAACTACGCGGGACTTCCTTTTCCCCATTCGTCGGTCGACATCCGAGTTCAAGATTTTGGTTGGGCAGCCTCATTCTCGGAGCACATCGAAGACTCTTATCCAGGATTTGAACATCGCAGGAGCAAGATCTTCGATCAGGTTCTTCAAACTCAGGCGATCGAAATCCCGGAAGAAGTATACCGCGAGATCCCGAAGGAAGAGCATCATCACTTTCGCGCCTTGGAAAGGAGCTGGCCGAGCGTCGCCAACTTCACGATGCGGAACTCGGTCGCCGCCCTGGCGCAGCACCACGGAGTACCAACCAGGCTGCTCGACTGGAGCCACGACTCCCGGAAAGCAGCGTTCTTCGCAGGCTCCGGGCTGGGCGAGGACGCATTGGGTGAGGATAAGAAGATCGCAGTGTTCGCGGTAAACCCCTTCATGCTCCGGAATCACACGTTGTCCGAGTCGGAGCTGGGAGAAGGAGAAGACGACAGGGAAGCGGCCGAAGTCCTCCTCTCGTCGCATTCCTTGTTTGTCGAGAAAACCGACACCACCTCGTATCTCGCAGCCCAAGAGGGTTTGTTCACTTGTCCCGAGTACGCGGATCTATTTCGCATCCTCACGGGTGAATACCCCACGATTGATCTCGGCTTAGAGAAGATGGCGACCTGGCGGGCCAAGCATTCCGAGGCTGGCGACCATGCACCCAATATCAGGGACTACATTCGGAGAGTCACATTGCCCTATTCGGAGGTCGATCAGTTGATGGAGTTGCTCGACGACGAACGGATCATGCTCACCACCCTCATGCCGAACCTAGATCGATTCAAACAATGCATGCTGGAGAGATCCAGGCGGAAGCAGCGCATCGCTTCCCGGCAAGCCACCTAAAAACGTTCCCCGCCTGATCCATGTCACCACAAATTCAGATCGCCATCACAGAGGCTCTCGACGTCGATGATGTCGGGTATATCCGCTTTCCGAAGATCGGCAGGGGCGCGGCATGATCCCGGGATTCAACAGGAAGCAATGAACTGATGATCACTGGCACACTCACTTCCACGCTTCGACCCATTCGGATTGGGTTCGTGATCCCGCCTTGGGATCGCCAAGCGGCGCTGGAGGCAATGCAGATCAGCAGCTTCCTGTGGGGTGGAACCTACAATCCGATCATTCCGTTCCACCGGCGACTCGACCGCAAAAACCGTTTCTTCATGGGAGCGAAGAACGCCCGTGAGGTTTTTGACGGATACCTACAGGCATACGATCCGGACTTCGTTGTTCGGCTCGGTTCAACGAAGGAGTTGGATGTCGATCTCGGAAGCTATCGTGAGATTGAAGCGGAGGAGATCCTCAGCGGAATATCGGAGGATGGAACGCCCCGCTACGGTGTCGGACTGTTTGAGATCCTCAACCATCTCCTGGCAGAAGAGTTCCGATTCGTCCGCCGCGACAAGGTGACGTTCGATATTCCTGACGTCGCCGACAGCCTCCTTTGGACCAGCATTTTCGGTGGCCTTCCGTCCTCGCTTCAAAGCGACTCGGAGAATTACCTCAAGCGCTTTCCCGACTATCAGCGGGTAGCCTGCGGGAATGATTCCTACCTCGACCACTTCCGAAGCGAGAATCACTTCCTCAGACGTCTCACCAATTTGGACATTGAGTGCAGGGTCAGGGCGTTTAGAGACGATTGGATCTACCTGATGGACGGGAGCAGCGTCGAGGACATCGTCTTCTATTGGAACCTGCGGGCACTCGGTTGGCGGATCCTTCCAGTTCCGCTGGCGGCGAGGAACCTCGATAAAGTCCGGGCATTCGTCGAGCAGTTTGTCGAAGACAACTACTGGCCCTACCGGAACAACCCTTCGATGTTCAACCACACCACGCTGCTGAAGGCGCCTTCCGTCGATGAGAAGGATCACGAGGCATTCGCGAACTCACTGAATCTGAAGCCCGCCAAACAGGACGGCTTTGGTAAGCTGACGCGGCAACCATGGATTCCAAGAGTCTGGAGCGAGTGGGACAGGCGGCGCAATGGCGGGGGTCGTGGAGAGATCTCGGTAGAGAGGCGGGAGGTCCGCTTGGCCCCGGTCGAGAACCGCTTCTACCTAGCCCCGCTGCTGCCGAAATTCGCCGCGGAGTTCTCCCGCCATTGCACTCCCAGGTGCGCGAATGAGCTGGAGCCACGGGTCTATGGTGAGACGGGCCTCCACGCAGAGGCGATCCCGCAGGGAGGCGACGATCTTGTTCGTGCGGTAGGCGGCTATATACTGCGGGATCTTCGCTGCTCAGCAGATGGTCCCGTCCTGCTGGTGGATCACCGCAGGTTTGAACACCGCTTGGATCTGCCCGAGGCGGAGCCGATCTTCAAGGCGTGGTTTAAGGAACGCGGCTGGAGTGTGGAGCTCTCTGACAACGGCTACATCGTGAAGCATGTGCTCAAACAGTTTGGCGGCCTGTGGGGCACCAATTGGTTGACCGAGGAGTGCGTTATCCAACTCCTGCATGAGATCGCCTCGAAAAAGTGGCTGACGGCCGAAACGTTCCGAAGTCTCATTCACAAAGCGGCCAATCAGATCCAGTTTGCGGATGTGGATCGCCTGACCAAGTGGTTGGTCGACGCCAAGATCATCAAGCTCGGAGTGGAGCTTCAGTGTCCACAGTGCCGCCAGCGGTCGTGGTATTCGATTGCGGACTCGGACTACGAACTTCGGTGCGGTCAATGCCTAGAGGATTTCGCCTTACCCACGGAGTCACCCAAGGAGATCCGGTGGGCCTATCGCGGGCACGGCGCGTTCACTTCCAGGCATGGAACTCAAGGCGGCCTAGCTGTGATCCTCACGCTTCGCTTGTTCAAGGGGCACTCACTGGATCAGGTGACTCCGATGCTGAGCTTCAATGCCACGAAGGGAGGGCCGAAAATGGAGGTGGACCTCGCGCTGCACACGCGGCGAATCCGAGGGGGCTTTCCGGAGCAGGGTGTGATCTTCGCGGAATGCAAGAGCTACAACGAGTTCACCCGAGCCGACATCGAGAAGATGGAGAGCTTCGCGCAGCAGTTTCCGGGTGCCGCAATGGTGTTCTCCACCCTTCGCAGGGAATTGACCCCCAGCGAGGTCAGCATGCTGGCCCGGGTGGCCAAGCGAGGCTGGCGCACGAGGCTCAAGGGGGACGCTTTTTCGCCATTGGTGATCCTCACAGGCAACGAACTCTTCAGTTCCACCGAGCCTTGGAACACCTGGCGGCAGTTAGGAGGGCGGTACGAGCGATTTGCTCACTGGCCATACCACGAAGACGAAATCGAGGGGCTCGCCGAGGCGACCCAATACCTCTACCTCGCCTTCGACTCCCACGATTACGTCAATCGGCAGAGGAGGCCAAGAGTGGTCGCTGCCACCAAACAGCCAAGACGGAGCAAAGGAGGTCCAAAGTGAAGAGGTTCGGATTTCACGCCCTAAAGCTGGTTTACCCTCCGATCACGAATCAGGAGGGCGAATGGCTATACAAGGTGCCAGAAGTTCGGGATATCCTTCGCAGTAGCAAACTCTACGTATTGGGTCAGAGGGAAGAGCTTTTGTTTGACGAATGCTCGGTCGATGAGGAGACGCGCGTTCTCGCGTTTAATCTGAAATGTGGAGGGATTCAAGTGGGTCCAGTTTCCTTGGCGCTAGACCAGTTTGACCTTCCGGACACATTCCAGGTCGAGATCGGCCCGAGGTGCTTCAAGGTTAGAAAGAGCCCGATCAATCCAGAGGAAGAGCCGATCTACTGGTGTACACCAAATACTCTCCTGACCGAGTGGTTCAACGATTTGGTTGAGCTCAATGGCATTGAGTCGCCATGGGAATTGATGCGCTTCAGAATGCATTACGTCGGGATTTCAAAAGAGAACGATAGCTTTCAAAGGCTTTTCGGAACTGGCCACAAGGCTAGGACCTCCATCCTGACCAATGAACGGCAAATCACCCCGGAAGCAAGGGTTTCAGACGAGCTTGTGCTTTTCATGTTTCAAGTAGAACCGTCGACGTTTGAAACCTGCATTACTGAGGAGGACATTGAATCAATGTGGCTTGAGCCTGGGCAATTCCCGGATCAACAGACCTATGCAGCGGATGCGGAGAAGGCATTGGTCAACATTATGGATTCAAAATACAACGAGAAGAAGTATCCGAACTACCCCAAGGGAATTGATGGATTGTATGGCAAAGGACTCGATCGATACGGCTTCCACTTTGAAGAGCTGGTCGAGTTTGTTACGGACAAGTGCTCGATTAGAGGGGGCAAACCATTCGGGGATGAGGAACCCGACCTGATTCTCGTCGAGGGAGATGAAGTTGAGTTAGTATCCGTCTCCCAAATGAAGGCGAACTCCGAGCAGCCTCCAACCTCCGAAGATCCCCCTGCATGAAACGCATCCACGACAGCCTCACCGACCTCTTCCGCCGACACCGGCTGATCTTCTGGTATGACGATGCCAAGGAGTGGGAATCGGCGTTTGATTCGTTCGAGAGCGAGGAGGTCGAGAAGCTGCGGCTTGCAGACAACGATTTCGGGATCAAGGTTCATGTCCTCGCGGAGAGCCCGAAGGATGCGAAGTTCCTGATTTACGCTCCCGCGGCCCGGCCGGACGATGGCGAGAACTGGCTGCTGGATCTCGTGCTACAGGGGCACGAGTTCAAGGCCGACCGGGCTTCGCTGGCGGTGCAGGAACTCGGCGTGTCCTACGACTTCCGCGGCCTTGCCGAGCAGCATGTCGGCTTTTTTCGTAAGGCGGAGAACACCCGCCGGCTCAAGGAGCTGATCGAGTCGGACGACGAGGTCGAGGACATCCGGGTGAAGATGATGGCGGTGCTTGCCGGGACGGCCGTCGAGATCGACGGGATGCTGTTGAAGTTCCTCGATGCGTCGGCCGCCGAACCTTTGCTCGATCCAGTGGTGGACTGCCTCGGCCCCGCCGATCTGGTCATCGCCTTCTGGCGGGATGTCGGGCGTTTGTTCGGCTACGCCCCGCAGGAGCCCGGGATGCGGGATTTCGTGGTCGAATTGTTCCGTGGTGCCAATCCCTTGGACGACGGGGTTCCGTTGCATCCTCACGCGCAGGTATTTCTCCAGCGCTGGAAGGACAGCAAGTCGCACCGGGAATCCTTCAAGACGTGGTCCGGGTTGATGGAGCGGGAGCTCCATATCAAAGATCGTCTGTCGGGGATCGAGAACCCTGCGCGTCTCGGGAAGTCGGATGCTTTTGAGGTCTTCGAGCGCTTCGCCGTCCATCGTATCTGCACGGCCTTCCAGCGGGGAGAGCGAGCGTCTGACCTCCGCCAGTGGATCACCGCCCGGCGGCAGTCGTTCTGGCATGAGGCTCACCGACATGGCTACGAGGCGCTGGATCAAGCCATCGAACTGCGGGAACTGCTCGAAGGTGCCGAGCTGGGCATGGAGTCGGCCGAGGCGGGGTTCCGCCGCTACACGAAGAGCTGGTGGCGGATAGACACCGCTTACCGCCGGTTCTGCTACCACCAGCGGAAGTACGGGCAGGTCAACGTCATGGAAGCGGTGGTGGAATGGGTTGAGGGCAGCTACTTGAACAACTTCCTCCTCCCGCTGTCCGACCGATGGTCGGATCTGGTGGTCGGAATGCCATCCTGGCAGGTGGGATCGGTGCCGGCTCAGCGGAGCTTCTACCCGGAGACGATCAAGGCAGTGACCGGCAAGGGGCAGAAGGTGCTGGTGATCGTCTCGGATGCCCTGCGCTTCGAGGCGGCGGCAGACTTCGCCGAGCGGTTGAAGTCGGAGAACCGGTGGACGACGGGCATCGAGGCGATGCTGGCCTCGCTTCCTTCCTACACACAGCTCGGAATGGCCTCGCTGCTTCCCGGAAGCGGGTTCGCGATCTCGGCGTCTGATGCCACCGTCTCGGTGGATGGGCGCAGCGCCACGGGTCTGGAGGGCCGGAAGGACATCCTCGGCCGCGCCAACGAGGGCCGGGCAACCGCCGTCCAGGCCGAGCATTTCCTGGAACTGAACTCAAAGACCGAAGGCCGACCGCTGATGAAGGACCACGACGTGGTCTACGTGTTCCACAACGTGATCGACAAGATCGGCGACCAGTCGACGACCGAAGCGAAAACCTCAGACGCCGTGGAGCAATGTTTCGAGGAGCTGGAACAGATAGTGAAGAAGGCGGCCAGCATCAACTGGACGACCATGGTGCTCACCGCCGATCACGGGTTTCTCTTCCAGCAGAACCAGCTCCACGAGGGGGACGCGGCTGCATTCCCTGATGCGGAAGAGTGGCTGAACAAGAATCGCCGTTTCGCCATCGGCAAGGGGATCTCGGATTCCCCGGCGGTGAAGGTGTTTGCGGCGGAGGCACTGGGCTTGGAAGGCGACTGGCAGGTCGCATTTCCCCGCTCGCTCGGGCGATTCCCGCGACAGGGGTCGGGCAAGCGCTACGTGCATGGGGGATTCAGCCTGCAGGAGGTGGTCGTTCCCATCGTCAAGATCCACAAGGCTCGGTCCGATGATACCCGTCGGGTTGAAGTCGAATTCATGCGGGTGCCGGCCAAGGTGACGACCGGGCAACTGTCCCTCTCGATCTACCAGGAAGAACCGGTGTCGGCGAAGGTCCTGCCGCGGCAGCTCAAACTAGGGGTCTATGCGAAGGACGGGACCGTGCTGTCCGAACTGAAGACCCTCGCCTGCGATTCCACCAGCGAGGAAACTCGTGCGCGGGAAACGACGCACGTCGTGGTGCTTTCGGCGGCCGCAGACGGATACAATGACCAGACGGTCGAGGTCCGCTTGGAGGAAACGCTCCCGGGCACCCGACAAACCGTGACTTACCGGTCACAACCCATCAAGATCCAGAAACCCTTTGCCTCCGACTTCGATGACTTCTGAAGACAACACTCCCGACCCGGCGGAGATCCTCTCAGCCGAACCCAGCACGCTCACCGAGCTCGACCGCAAGATCGTCGAGGTGTTCCCCGGACTGGTCGTCCGGAAGGATCTCACCAAGGGGCTCAAGCAAAACGCCGTGGTGCCGACCTATGTGCTCGAATACCTGCTGGGGCAGCACTGTGCTACGGATGACCCAGAGGTGTTGAAGTCAGGTCTGGAGTCGGTCCAGCGGATCCTCGCCAAGCACTACGTGCACCGCAACGAGGCCGCCCTTGTGAGATCGACCATCAAGGAAAAGGGGCGGCACAAGGTCATCGACAAGCTGACGGTCGATTTGAACGACAAGGGTGGCTACTACGAGGCCGAATTCACCAACCTGGGGCTCAAGAAGGTGCCCGTTTCCGAGGACTTCGTCCGCCGCTATCCGAAGCTGCTGGTCGGGGGCATCTGGTGCATCGTGGACGCCACCTACGAGGTCCCGGAAGATCCCAAGGCAAGCGCTTGGCACATCGACACCCTCAAGCCAATCCAGGTGGCGAAAGTGGACCGGGAAGAGTTTCTTGCTGCGAGGGCGAAGTTCACGACCGACGAATGGCTCGGTGTCCTCCTCCAGAGCATCGGACTGAATCCCGAGCATTTCAGCCGTCGGGCGAAGCTCATGGCCTTGGTCCGCCTCGTTCCCTTCTGCGAGCGGAACTACAACCTGATCGAACTCGGTCCGAAGGGCACCGGCAAGTCCCACATCTACGCCGAGTTTTCCCCACACGGGATCCTCATTTCCGGCTCCGAGGTCAGCTCGGCCAAGCTCTTCGTCAACAATTCCAACGGCAAGATCGGTCTGGTCGGATTCTGGGATGCCATCTGCTTCGACGAGTTCGCGGGGAAGGACAAGAAAGTGGACAAGGGATTGGTCGACATCATGAAGAACTACATGGCCAACCGGTCCTTTTCGCGGGGGATCGAGCAGCTCAGTGCCGAGGCCTCGATGGTCTTCATGGGCAACACCAAAAAGTCGGTCGCCTACATGCTCAAGCACTCTCACTTCTTCGACCAGCTGCCCGACAAATACATCGATTCCGCCTTCCTCGACCGCCTCCACGCCTTCAGCCCGGGATGGGAGGTCTCACCGGTACGCAACGAGCTGTTCACCAGCGGCTACGGCTTCATCGTCGACTACCTGGCGGAGATCCTCAAACACCAGCGGACCGAGGACTTCACCAGCGCCTACAAGGACCACCTGAAGATCGTCTCCGAGGTCTCCACCCGCGACCAGACCGGCTTCGAGAAGACCTTCTCCGGGCTCATGAAGGTGATCTACCCGAACGCGGAGGCCACGGCGGAGGAGGTCGAGGAGCTGCTCCAGTTCTCGATGGAGTGCCGCCGGAGGGTCCGCGAGCACATCCTCCGGATCGACGACACCTTCAAGCGACACGACTTCATCTTCCGCCGAGCGGCCGACAACAAGGAGGTCACGGTCATTACCCCGGAGGAGATCCAGTATCCTGCCTTCGCTGCCCCGCGCCTTGTTCCGAATCCCGACGAAGCGAGAGATGAAGGCGAACCTGCTGGGGGCGATGAGCCGTCTGCAGCCGCATCGGAGCCCCAAGAGGCGGCTCCCGAGACCGGGCACGTTGTCGTGCCTGAGAATTCCAAGGGATGGAGCTACCGCCGGCTCTTTGCCGATCATCTGAAGGGGGCCTCCGAGATCACCATCCGGGACCCCTACGTTCGGATGTTCTTCCAGGCCCGGAATCTCATGGAGTTCCTGCAGATGGTTCACGATCTTGTCGATGAAGGCGACGAGGTAGCCGTGCACCTGGTCACCCAATCCGACCCGGACTCCTGCGTGAAGCAGGAGGAGAATCTCAATCAACTCGTGGACACCTTTACTGGATCCAAGGTGTCCTTCAGCTGGGAATTCGACCACAACCCGAACTTCCACGCCCGGAACATCACCACCGACACCGGCTGGAAGATCACCATGGACCGCGGCCTCGACATCTTCCAGAAGTACGAGACCGGGCCGTTCTCCCTCGAACAGGCGATGCAGGAGGCGCGACTGACGCGGGGGGTCGAGGTCACATACCTGAAAGTCTGATCGCTGCTCGGATCTCTGTGCTCAAGCTCAAGCAGTCAGGGCTGCTTCGAGGGCGGAATGCGTCCCCAGTTCGGCTCTGCAACCATCGCCTGCGGAATTCCCCAGCCAGCAGCGGACCCGTCCTTCGCGGTCAACGCTCCACCGACACTGATACCCCGACACCAAGTGGTTCCAGCCGGAGCCGGTGGGTGATTACTCCGAATACTCGGAATTCAGTTTCACCGACTTGGTCCCCCCCCATTTGATCGACCCGGCGCCCGGTTGGGAAAATCGAATGCGAAGAATTCAAAGAATTAGCGGGAGGGATTTTCAGGTTGCAAACTATCCCGAGTGATGGAAATCGTCTCCCGTGCTCGGGCAACCGGGCACTCGAATCAAGATGCCGGGCTAATGCCCACTTTCTCGCTTGGTTCACCCAACTCCTGAACTACCTGGCCCGCCGGACAACCGGCGGGAGCTTCCGGGTCACGGGTTTTGGGTCGAATCTTGAGTACGAGAAAGCATGCAACAACAACCCGAGACCCTCGAGGTCCCGAACGATGACGCCGACGCACCAGTCGGCCTGATTAACGGCACCGCCGCCGGAGAGAACCAGACCGACTCGCCTGATCCAGGCGCCGCGTCTGGCGATGGAGATTGGCCTGAAGTCCTCTCCCAGATTCGTGACGAGGCCAAGGGCAACGTCGAGCACGCTCCATGTGTCGCCGGCGTAACGAAGGAGCCTCTTGCTCCACTGCTTCCACCGTGGGCGGAGGAGTTTTGCCGCCTTCACGAGGAGCACCTTGGCATCCCATCCGACATGACCGCCTCGGCCATGCTCGGCACCATGTCGGGCGTCCTGGCCGGCCATGTGGTTGGCAATTATGACGGCGGGATTGTCCCTGTTAACCTGTTCATCCAGCAGATCGGGGCCACCGGAAGCGGCAAATCGCGCTCGCACGATGCCGTCGTGCGCCCGGTCCACGAGCTGCAGGAGCGGACGATCCGCAGCGTCTCACGGCGCAGAGATGTCGAGATCCGGCCACGGATCCTGCAGCTGGAAGCCAAGCTGGCACAGGCGAAGCGAAAGCTCGCCGATGATCCCGAAGCATTCGAGATCGCGCAACACACCGCGCACCTCGAAAGACGACTGGAGAACGAGCGGTCGAAGGACCTGACTCGTCAGTTCCGGTTCATCGTGGATGACGCCACCCCACAGGCACGGGAGGCGGCGTTGGCGGACGCCCTCCGGAACGCGATCTTCGTGGTGACCGCCGATGGTCGCCCCCATCTGGAGGCGATGATCAGCTCGAAGGGCAAACCTGGCGAGGCCGAGCGCAACGTATGGCTGCGCGGATACAGCGGAGACCCCCTTCATGCCATCCGGGTCACCAAGCATTTGAACCGCCGCGCAGAGAGGGCGACGATAAGCTGCCTGTTCGGAATCCAGCCGGACATTGCCGAGCGGTTCTGGCAGGACCGCCTCCTGCGTATGTCGGGCGTTCTCGGACGCTTCCTTGCCTTCACGGTCGAAGGGGAGCAGCCGGGTTGCTGGCTCTCTGCGGGCGGCGCGATCAACGAGGCCTCAGCGAGCTGGAAACGTCACATCGGCATCTGGCGTCACCGCACTCTGGCCAATCGTTCTGGTGCCCCCCTTGAGATCAGCTTCACGCCCGGTGCCATGGAGCGCCTCAAGGCCATCCGTCACCCGTTCGAAGATGCGGGCGTGCCGAAGCATTCGCTCCGGGACTTGCTGGCAGTGCGCTGGCGCGAAAACGCGGCTCGAATGGCCGTGGTGCTGGCGGCATTGAAGGAGATCGGAGCCTCCATGCCGGAGGTGACCGAGAATGATGTCGAGGCCGCGTGCCGAATCGTGTTCCGCGCGCACCTCGACACCTACGAAATCATCCACCTGGACGACCGAACACCGGACGAAGCCGAGAGGGATGATCTGAAATTGTTCCTGATGGGACACGACGGACCACTCCACGTGGTCAGCCGAAACGCGAGCGGGCTCTCAGTGGCCCGCCTGAAGGGCCTTGCGGAGAAGTATCCCGAGGTCTTCGAGATCGTGCCGGAACGAACCGGCCTACGGGGACAACCCAAGAAAGTGATCCGCCTTTGCGGACAAGAACCAACCCTACCCTCCCGCGATGAACGGGAGACAATTCAAAAGTAAACTACTACAATTACAGTAACATGAAAGACACAGAAATTGTCTGGTTGACGGATTCCGCATACGCGAACGCTGGCTGCCGTTTTGACTACGCGGCTCCATTACTAGCGCAATGGGATACGGGAACCACCCGAAAAGATAATCCGCCTGCGCGAACGCGCAGCAAACCCAACCCGAGCCACGGTGGCCGGGGGGCAACCAAACGTAAAACCACCAACTAAACGAGAATATGGACGACAGTGAAATCAGCTGGACCCATCACACCGTCAACTGGTGGGAGGGCTGCACCAAGGTAAGCGAAGGCTGCCGCGTGTGTTACGCGGAAGTCTTCTGCGAGCGTTTTGATCGCGCGAATTGGAGCCCAATAGCCCCCCGCCGATTCGTCGAGAACGCTCACGAAAATGCACGGAAGTTCGACGCCGCCGCCCGCGAGATGGGTTGCAAGGACGTGGTCTTCTGCTCGTCGCTCTCCGACTTCTTCGAAGAAAAGGAGGAGGTCGGACCATGGAGGGTAGAGGCCTGGAAGACGATCCGGGACACGCCGAACCTGATCTGGATCATCCTGACCAAGCGTCCGGAGAACATTGCCAAGATGCTCCCGCCGGACTGGGGCGAGAGCGGCTACGAGAACGTCTGCCTCGCCGCCACCGTGGAGAACTCCGACAAGAAGGTTCTGGAGCGCATCGAGATCCTTAGGGCGGTCCCTGCCCGGTGGCGGATGCTCTCGGTCGAGCCGATGATCGGTCCCGTGGATCTGCGGGGCAACCTGGACGGGATCCACATGGTGGTCTGCGGCGGGGAAAGCCACAGGGAGGCCGACCCTAAGGAAACCCGCCCGATGCATCCCGACTGGGCACGCGCCCTTCGCGATGCCTGCGTCGAAGCTGAAGTCCCCTTCTTCTTCAAGCAGTGGGGGTCGTGGGCGGAAACACCAACTCCCGGGGTCAAGAACCCGACCACGACCGAATGGGAGGGCCTGACCCTCTACTTCGCCGGCACGAACAAGCGGGACAAGGCTCATCCAGCCTTGCTCGACGGGAAGCGCTGGCACGAGCACCCATTCGGTGACGAGGTGGACCTCGACCGCCCGAGCGCCCTGGCCCGCCGTCGGGAACAGAAGCGGCCCAAGAAGGAGCTGACTTCCGAGGAAAAGGCCGACTTCAGGAAGCTCGACAGCAAGGTCCGCAAGGGCATGCGGGCGTTCTTCGAGGTCGGCAGCGCGCTGGCTGAGATCCGCGAGCGCAAGCTGTGGCGTGCGGGAGACTTCAACTCGTGGGACGAGTACTGCAAGCAGTACGAGGACCTCTCCAAGACCCATGCGAACCGGCTGATCAAGGCTACACAGATCGCGGGGCATCTGGCCGAGGCGGTACCAGTTGGTGCCGGCGAGAAGGTCGTCCTACCCACAGCTGAATCCCAAGTTCGTCCCCTCGCCCGACTCAAGAATCGTGACCAACAGTCCGAAGTGTGGGCTGAGGCGGTGAAGCGTGATGGAGGCGTTCCATCTGCGAAGACTGTCGAAGCGGTGGTTATCGAGACCATCGGCGAAGAAACGGATGAAGAACCGAAGCAGCCCAAGGATCCCAGTGTGGGCGAGCAGCGGCTCGCCGCCTACCGGGAGCTCCGCGAAGCGGTCGAGAAGGGACTCCCCAAGAACAAGCTCGTAGCCCTGCTTGAGAAGCTGGAGCGACTGCTTGCATGAATAGCACAGCCCCGGGGTCCAATCCCCCCGGGGCACCACCATCACACGACGATGAACGATACAGAAAGTTGTCCCGAAACTCAGAGCACCGAGAAGACCATGCCCAAGCGCATCCAATGCGGCATGTACAAGAAGCTGCCGCCGAACACCAAGCGAGTGGCCCGCCGATCCCGATTCGGAAATCCCTTCAAGATTGGCGAGAACGGCATGACTCGATCCGAAGCCATCGCCATGTTCAAGCGCTGGATCAATGGCGACATGCCGGACTTCGAAGCGGAAAGGAGACAGAAGCTCCTCGATTCCCTTCCGGAAATTCGTGGCATGGACCTGGCCTGCTACTGCAAGCCCGGTGAGCAATGCCACGCCGACATCCTGCTGGAGATGGCGAACAGGGAAGACGAATGAAGAACAGGAGGCTCGGCGGCAGGGGCTGCCGAGCCTTCTCCACCCCGTGGCGGCCAACATGGGGATAGGGGGATGTGTGTCCCCGGTCTCTTCATCCGCCCAACTCGCGCAGAACAGCCACGAGAATCGATCTCACCCGCCCATTGAGCTCAGGCTCCTTGCTGCCCCGGGATCCTGCCACGTTCAGCGCCCGAATCCCGTTCTCCTCAACAAAGGCTCTAACCGCCGCCTGAGCGCCCTCGTCGGTCATCCCGTCGAGCCGCAGGTGCAGCCACGGGCGACCGTGCTTGTCGGCGAACTCCGCCGTCCACTTCGAGCCGCCCGAGAGCGCTCCCATGGTGAGGATCACCGTCCCGTCTGAATCCCTCGCATTCAATTCCGTGCGGGTCAGGCAGGATGCCGACTTCGTCTCTGTCAGGTTGTAGCGTTCGGGAATCGGTCCGTCCTCGGCCTTCCGCCCCCTGGGACACCACCCGCCGTGCGGCACGCCTGCGGCAATCGCGGCATCCAGCCCGGCCCGGTCGGCTCCGGTCTGACCTCCACTGACGATGCGCTTGATCATTGCCGGAATGATAGGTCACCGGGCCGCTTCTGGCGAGCTACCAGCCGAGCCTTTGCGAGCACCTTGAAGTCAGCGACTTACCTGGATGGTGAGCCAAAACCAGCTTCCCCTGAGCGGCCCGTCGTAGGCCCCGAAAAGGTGTAAAGCACGTTTGGCAACTTTGTCAGGATTTGGATGGGGGTGGGGAGACCCAAGGACTTTGGCGGGGGCGGGAATAGATTTCCTTATGAGGGTCAATGCCTTGTAAAGGCAGTCGATGCGCTGCTAGAAGCAGCTTGCCAATCGCCCAGGCCATGCCGCAACCAACACAAAACAGAAGTAAATGCCGCGTTTGAGCCCCAAACCGCGCCCGCCAACCACCAGGCACCATACAGCATATCAGCTTCTCAGACTCCACCGCCTCCTCTCTCCCCTCATGCAACCCCCTAACACCGACCCGACAGCCCTTCGATCCGGGGCATGACGAGCAGGGTGAAAATGCAATTTTCTAGCACCTAATTAGGATATCTAATGCACTCCCTTGTAAACACGCTGATTAACGAAAAGGACTACAGGCTACGGGCCAAAGCATCGGATGACTTAGTTTCAGTCGGGGAACCGGCTATAGATCCACTGGTCCAGGCATTAAACACCGTGAGCATTGAGAGAATGTTCAGGGTCATCAAAGTCCTAGCTAGAATAAAAGACAGCTACGCAATAGACCCGTTAAAGGACAATAGCCCAACAATACCACTATTTGCGTTTATTCAGGTTAGAGTCGCCTCAAACCGTTACAGCGAAACCGAGGTTGTAGATTCCTTGGGTGTATTTGCCAAATTGCTTACCCCCGGTTTGCTGCGAAAGCTAGTAAGTAAATGCGAAACTATCGAGGTAGAATCCCTCGATGAGGTCTCGGTAGTCGCGAAGCGGATAAGCAAAATTCTCGAACGAACTTCTTTTGTTTTATCTGACGAAACACTGCTCGAACTAGCAACAATAGAAGATATTAATTACAACCTTATTAAGGAGGACCACTACAAATACGAGGATGCATTTGGCTGGATTGATGAAACAACAAAGTCAATTGAGAAAGATAAGATCGATTGCTCTTCATTTCGGCAAATAGCGAAAAGGGAGATCTTAAGACGCGGAAATCCGGGAATAGATATTGAAACTCAAGTTCCTTGCACAAACTGCGGCACGCTAATTTTCGTGGCAATTTCGGAAAGAAACGCTGGTGTTTGCACGCCGTGCAGCCGAGGAGAGCGCCCACGCGAGGAAGGAATAGAAACACCCTGCCCGAAATGCGGAAGAGGCCTACACCCGCGTGCCCTCACTTGTCTCTCTTGTGGCTTCAAGTGGTTCAAATGTCCAAGGTGCGATGCCCCTTGGGCGCGAGGAACGACTACTTGCAGTAGTTGCCATGTGCCTCTTGCGGACATCATAAACAAGCCTCCCTACGATGATGAGATCGGATCGAGCCAGGAGAAAAAGCGGTCCGGGTGCCTCGGCAAACTCTTCATCCTCCTCTTAGTCTTAGGGATTGCCTACGCAGTGGTTCCATTTCTTCTCAACGGACACAAGGACTCCGCCGTAGCTGACAGGACGCCCGGGAAGAGCCAAACGGACGGATCATACCCCCTCCAACCCGATCCCTGAGCAGCCCTTCGGCGGTCCGGTCGCGATCAGGCTGAGCGCCGCACGTCACCCCATCCACACCTCCAAATCCCCCATCGCCGCCCAAACGTTCCCGTTTGCGCCCTCTGCGATCTTCCGGGTGATCCGGATGGGAGCGCTTCAGCACCGGGCGCGAAGTTGCGCGAGAACCTCGTTTGCGGGTGACTGGAGGCGGGTCGCCATCCTCACCTCTCCCTAAAACACGTCCTCCGCCAGCACCGAATCCTCGATCAGCTCAATCCGGATGTCCGGCCAGGCATCCACTGCCGACTTGATCGGCCCCTCCGCCGCGTCCCGGTTGCCGATCCTCTTGAGAAATCGAGGGCCCAAAAATACTCCTGGCACCTGGAACCGACACACTCCTAAGTTCAAACTTGTTCCGCTCCTGATTTTGGATTAGGCGATTTGCGGAGACCCTATTCCCCATGAAATTCACCCCTTCCACAACATCCAAATCCTCCATCCGCTGCCTCTGGTCCTCCATCGTCCTAGCCGTAAAAAGGGAAGGTTCGTACAACCAATTTGTTCTTCCGCTACCCCATTATTTGGCAGCGGTTGCATTCCTTTCCAGCACATTCAATGTCCTCGGGTTTGATACTGATCATGACGGCTTGGAAGACTTCGCCGAGACTGGAACAGGGATCTACGTTTCTCCTGAAAATACCGGAACGTCTCCAAGAAACCCAGATTCCGATGAAGACGGTGCAGGTGACTGGTACGAGGTCTATGCCTCTTTCACAGATCCAAATGATTCATCCAAAAAGCCGCGCATACCTTACCCTCTTCCCAATCCCGATCAATCTCCCGGAGAAACCACAAAGCCCGTAAAAGTCTACATCATGTCAGGATCCTACGGGATGAATGGCTGGGGCTTTGTCGGAGGAACGCTACAAGGAAGTCTCGAACAAATCGTTAGAAGTGAACACAAGTTCACTTACCTTCAGACCTCAGTCAGTGAACCTGATTGGGGATGGGAGACCAGGCAGGATGTTCGAATACACGCCTACGAATCAAACGGAAACAACGCCGAGAAGAGCCTGCTTTCTCCGACATGGTACGACGCGCGACCGGGATACTTTGGTCCAGAGCTAGGTTTCGGTAGCGTCCTTGGCTGGTTTCACGACGAACCCGTCCTTTTGATCCGGGCCTCTACAGGAAACAGAGCGCTCGGATGGGACCTGCTCCCACCATCTAGTCCTAGGTTTGACGCCGGCACTGGCTTAACTTATCCCGGTCACGGAGAATCACCCGAATATTGGGCTACGGGCTCAAACCCAATACCCATCGGGTGGTATGCTGGCAAGGACTACAATGATTATTTTCTCGATGAGAACGATATGTTTGTATCCCGATCATGGCAAGATTCTTACTTGTACAATTCCAATTTTCCTGTTCTTCATAATGGAGTACTTTACGTTAGTAAATCGGCTCATTTTTCAGATAGTGATTCAGAGCCTGGCTTTGGTTTATCGTGGACTAATTTCTGGTCTGTCTACTCGGTAGACAACGTCGTCGATATTCTCGACAATTTTTCGACTGAGTACCCAGATTGGTCGGGCCAGGGATTTGAAATTGCCGGCTACGTGTGGTGGCAAGGGTATCGTGACGCTGCCGGAAAGGTTGAGACGCAGGCGGCACACACCATCAAATACGAGGAGAACCTTGTAAGGTTGATTAAGAGTTTGAGACAATACTTCGCTGATCGATACCCTGGGCGATCCAGTTTATCCACTCCCTTTGTTGTGGCCACTATAGGCTTTCTTGGCGATGCTCAGAGTGGAAATTTTTTGCAGATTGCTAATGCACAAATGGCTGTGGATGGTGATTCAGCTAACTACCCTGAGTTCAAAAACAATGTAATGTCCGTTGACACTCGTCCATATTGGCGAGATTCAGGTATTTCTCCCGGAAATTATTTACGACGATACAACTACAACGCTGAGACATACATGCTTGTTGGAGACGCGATGGGCCGATCAATGATTGGACTCCACGAAGCGTCTGCCCTTGCCAGTCGCTACAGCGCATGGGTTGGCTCCATATTCCAGAACCGATTGACGAACACAGATCCAGAGCATGATTTTGATCATGGAGGACTTGCGACCGGTCTAGAGTGGGTCCTCGGAGGTGATCCAACCAATGGAGGTGACGATGGATCATTGGGGCCTGAGGTACTCGACACCGATTCGGAGGATAACAAGGTCGAGATCGTGTTCCGCCGCTTCGTTGAGGCAAAAGATGACGCGAGCACAGAAATTCAGTTGGAGTATTGTAGCGATCTTGTTGGATGGACGGCAGCGGTCCATCAGGGACCAGGCAAGGATCAGATTACAATCACGGAAGAGCCTAATGGATTTGCTCGCGGTATTGACAAGGTGACGGTTTCGCTGCCCGCCAGCATTTCCGATGGCGATCAGCTTTTTGCGAGGCTGAAGGTTGTAGTCACGCCATAAGGATCTGCACTTCGGCATCCACTGGCTCCGCTCGGTTCGCGGCGCGGCGGACTACGCCCGTCATCGCGCCGGGATGTTGACCGTGGAGCGTCCCCCTGAGGAGTTGGACAGGGGATATCCGCCGCCTCTTCCGGGGCTTCAACGGGATCCCAGTAGGGATAGCTTGAAACGAGAAAATCATCGAGGAGCAACTCATTGATTTCGATGCACAGCGGTGTCGTGCCCCACATAGAGCCGGTCCCCTGCCCGGAGCCAGTGCCGGGCGGATTTAAGTTATGATGCGGTGGCCCGGGTGGCTGGTGGTTTTGGTTCGGTTGGTTCCGCCCTTGGAGGAAAGTTGTCCACAAGGTTCCGGCGCGAGAATGGGCCGGGACGAAGCTCGTCGGAGCGACGGGTTCTTGTGGGCAACTTTCCGGAGCTGGTTTTCATCTCTTCAGGCCGCCTCGGCAAGCTCGGGTTGCGGCCGGTAGATCGACCAAGGCGTCTCGTAGTCGAGCGCCTCGTGGATGCGCTCCCGGTTGTAATCGACCATCCAGCGTGAGACCCCGGCCTCCAGCTCCGCCAGATTCCGGTAGTCCCGCAGGTAGATGTCCTCGCACTTCAGGCTGCGCCAGAGACGCTCGATGAAGACGTTGTCCATCCAGCGGCCCTTACCGTCCATGCTGATCCTCACGCCGAGTTCCTCCAGCGTACCGGTCCATTCGCGGCTGGTGAACTGGCAGCCCTGGTCGGTGTTGAAGATGTCAGGCGCGCGCCCGGCAACCGCCACCGCCTCGGCAAGCGCCTCCAGGCAGAAGCGAGTGTCGGCGGTATTGGAGATCCGCCACGAGAGCACGGCTCGGCTCTTCCAGTCCATGATGGCCACCAGGTAGGCGAAGCCGCGGCCCATCGGAATGTAGGTGATGTCCGCGCACCAGACTTCGTCAGGCGCGGACACCTCCCGGCCCCGCAGCAGGTACGGATAGGTGCGGTGGGACTTGTCCGGCACGCTGGTGCGCGGTTTCGGTGCCACCGCCACGATGCCCATGATCTCCATGAGTCGCCTGACCCGCTTGCGCCCGATCTTCCAGCCACGCTTGCGCAGCTCCACGGCCAGCTTGCGCTGGCCATAGACCGGTCGGCGCGTGTGCAGTTCGTCGAGATCGCGCATGATCGCGCGATCCTCGTCGCTGATCCGCTCCTTCGCTTCGAGGCGGTTGCGGTTCACTCCGAGCATCTTGGCCTGTTTGCGGATGCTCAGCTGGGGATGCTCTCTCTCGATCATGGCCTTTCGTTCAGATCGATTCCCAGCTCCCCGCACTTTTTTTCGAGGAATTCCTTCTCGATGACCAGCTGGCCGACCTTGCGCTCCAGGCGCTCCCGGTCGCGCTCGGCCCTGCGGGCCTCGTCACGACCGGCCTTGCCCGAGGCGAACACCTCGGGAAGCCGCTCCTGCAGGTCCTTCTTCCACTGGCTGACCTGGACGGGGTGAATCCCCTCGTCCTGGGCGATCTGGCTGATGGTCTTGATGCCCTTCAGGGCTTCCAAGGCGATGCGCGCCTTGAACTCGGCGCTGTGCGTTCTTCTCTTTCTCTTCACGGTTCTTCGGTTGGCTGACGCCACCCGAAGCCTACCACATCATAACAAGCTCACTGGCTCCGTTTCGCGGGACCGGCTCTCATCGAACGTGAATCCGGAAGCGTTAAGCTAAGGCTCTTTGCTCCTGTCTTCAAGGTCGCCTCGGCAGCTGGGTTATTGCTGCAAAACATTCCCGATCCGAAGTCCATCACCTCCTCGTCGGTGAAACCCGACTCAAGGATCCGCTCGGGCTCGTCGGTTACGCAGAAGATCTTCACTGGTGACGGCTTCACGACTACTTCTAGCTCTCCAAGTCTAAGGGTCAACGCCAACCCCGAGACGAAGGCCCCCAGAGGGCGACCCCCCCCCCTTACCAGATCTCCTCCGCCAGCACCGGGCCCTCGATCAGCTCAATCCGGATGTCGGGCCAGGCATCCACGGCTGACTTGATCGCCCCCTCCGCCGCCTCCCGGTTGCCGACCCGGGCATGGAACACCGCCAGCTGGTGGTAGAACCGGGCCGCGACCTCCCGATCCTCCTCCCCGCCATCACGGAGCACCCGGGCAAGGTGCTCGCCAATCTCCCAGGCACCGACCCCGGGGCAGCACCTCATCCGGACACGCAGGGCGGCAGGTTCGGCTCGATCCTCTGCTGGGAGGGATTCGAGCGCATCCCACGCGTCCTGCCAGAGGCCGAGATCGGCCAGTCCTTCTGCTTCTGAACTCATTCGCCTACCGACTCAAGACGCGCACGAAAGAACTGCTTCGCTTCCGTTGCCTCGATTCGTTTGCTCTCAAGAGTTTCCCAGGCTTGGGCGTTGTCGCTTTGCTCAATCGTCAATGTCATTGCTTGTGGATTCAAGAGCACCAACTTGAAGATGCCGTATCCCCACATCCGGAACTGAGGGAAGCCTGCAATGAGGTCGCCGCTCTTAACACCATTGAGGTATTGCACTTCCTCTTCAACTCCCTCGCCCGGTGTCACAGCGATAAGGGTGCCGTTTCGTTCGCCTTGCCAGCTCTCAACCGGTGCCACGATAACTCTCAGACCGTAGCCATTAGGCACATCAATTTGATTCATTTGATCTGGCGAGGAGACGATCACGTCTCCCAGTGAAGCCTCTTCGGAAGTCATAATCTTAAGAGTAACGAATCCCGGGCCACCGTAGTAGGTCAGCGAGAACTTCTCGAAGCCCATCATGTAGTCGCCCCGATTCACTATTCCAATGTCGAACAAATCGACCCCTTGTTCAGTGTAGTCCCCTAGGTCTCCTCCATAAAAGACTCCACCGCCTGCCGTCACCTCGACGACGGAACCCGCTTCGACTTCCAGCAAAACGTGTTCACCCTGCCCCGGTCGCATCAGCGTCTTGTATTCCGCCGACAGGCACAGCCCGGAGGTTCCGCAGAGCAAAATGGCACCAAGCAGAGCATTCCCAACACCCAGCCTGCCTGTGATGGATTGAATCGCGCTTTTCACGCCGGATTTCTGACAGGCGGGCTGGAAATCGACCAGCAAATGAACGCAAGATCTGCGCATGCACACCTTTAAGATCCATCCGCGCCCGACCCGGGACGGCGTGAACCTGTCCGGCGAGATGCTGGGAGGCGTCGGCACCCACTGGTTCCGAAACGTCCGCAGTGCAGCAGACTACGCCCGTCACCGCGCCGGGATGCTGGCCAAGGATTCGAGGCTGCTCGTGCATCGCGCGGACGGCTCCACGCAGGAGCGCGTGATGCCGGGTAGTGGAGAGGCGTCCCTCGCCATGAACACCACGCCAGCGTCATGGTTCTGAAGCGTCAGGCGGCCATTCTGGGGTTCCTCTTGCTATTCCCGTCCTGCGACCGCAGCAACCCGATTCCGTCGCGTGTGGAGGCTTCTACAGAAGCCCAGCAGCGCATTCAGACGCCCCCTCCCCCCATTCCGGAATCCACCCGGCAGTTGGCGGAACCGGAAGCCCCAGAAATCCCCTTCGAGATCGTTGGCGAGGTCATCGGGCTGATCGACCCGGACCGCCTCGACGGACTCCAGGGCAAGCGCGCAGCCAACCGCAGCCTGCGGCGGGTCTGCTTCGTTCTCGAATCCGCCCGGAGGGAGGGGCACGACCCTGCCTCTGTCATCGACGAGACCCACGACGCCCTTGAGATGGCCGGCACGCCCCGGGCCAAGGCTGTGAAAGCCTCCCCTTGAAGAGTTGGTCAGGGAATAAGGAGATTGAGGAGCGACGGACAAAGGTCCCCCATGAGACGAAGTCGGGGACTTTGTCCGGCGGCGACGAGATCGACGCACTTCGCGCAAACGCTTACACTCCGACTTGGTCATGAGCGAGGAACCCGAAGAGATCAAACGCTGGACGGCCCGTCGCACGGCCACGGTGGTGATGGACATCATCAAGGGCAACACCACGGCAGCGGAGATCGCCCTCAGGCAAGCGCGCCTAAACGGCAACTCTGGGATTCGATCTGGACCTCTGGCGTGGGCTCGACGACATTGGCAAGAGCATGGCCCGTCGGATGCTCCCTCGCCTTTCAGTTCTCGCCATATTTGCTCTTGGAGGAGTGAAAGGCGTAACGATTAGGCACGATGTGCCAAGCTCAAGCTACGAAGCAATGGCAGCCCAGACTCCTTTCGGGAGTTTCGTGGAAGTGACGTATTCGAGCGGACTTCTACAACGGTCTGGAGGTGGCGTCATGATCGGTGATGGTTGGGTTCTCACTGCGGCCCACGTGACTTGGGGGAGCCAATCGGCTGGTTCGGTCGCCATTGCCTACGACGGGATCGATTATGCCGCATCGCAGATCGTGCATCACCCAGACTGGATTAGCTCACCATCCGTGGGCCTCAGCCAAGGGTCTGATCTAGCACTCATCAGGTTTAGCGGGCCATCCACCTTCAGTTCCTCCATCGCTCAGAACGCTCCTTTAATTGGAAGTGTGGGCATCACACTCGGAAGCGGAAGAAGTGGGACCGGATACACTGGATCTTCTGATGATGCCGGCACGATCCTTGCCGCCATGAATCTGATCGACCGAGTGCTTCCGGGTGGAGCATCCGGGAGCTTCTTGGTGACTGATTTTGATAATGGCAGCTCATTCTTCAACTCTTTGAATCAACCCACTGCTCCAACGATTCACTACGACGACGGCTTTCCAGGCCTACAGAATGCCCTCATTCCTGATTCCACCTCCCTAAGTCTGGCCGCCTTCCCTACGACGCCCTCAGCAGCTGACCTCTTTGATGGCCTGCCGGACACCTTTCTGGAGGGAACCACCGCTGCAGGCGACAGCGGTGGCCCCCTGTATGTTCTGAACCCCCTCACCGGGGAATGGGAGGTCGCCGGAATCACTTCATGGGGAACCAACCCGCTCCTGGAAGACGGCTTGGACCGACAAAACTCCATCTACGGTGATGTCGCCTTTTACACCGACGTAGCCCAGCACAGTGACTGGATCCAATCCACGACACAGATTCCCGAAGTGAGCAGCAGTCTTCTCACTCTCCTCGGAATGATCGCCTTCGCTGCAAGAATAAGGAACAGGCCCTTCCCTGCAGCAACTCGGCAAGCGACCTCTCCCGATCAACCTACTGACTAGAGGAAGTCACATAAACGCGGAAGAAGCATCTTGCTTCACCATTACCAGGAACCGTCAAGTTACTCACTCCGGTAATACTGCCTGACACTGGATCCGCTGCACGATTCCAATTCAGCATGTCACTGGATTTCTCCACGACGTAGAATCGATCAGGACGGCTGGTCCAGCTGATCACCCAATCACCTTCCAGTTCGGTCTTACTAAAGGATACAAGTTCAAACCTGGAGCTGCCGTCGAGTGGATCCGTGCCCGCCTCATACTCCTGAAGCGTGCTCTGACCATCGTGATCATGATCGAGAGACGAATCGGCAACCGTGGCCGAAAGCTGCAAAGCCAAAGGAGCGTCATCAAGCTCCCAGAAGTCGGGAATCCCATCCTCGTCGGTGTCTCTATTCCTGGCATTGAAGAGTCCGGGGAACTCGAGGAGTTCCAAATCTACAATCGAGACCGGACCGACAATCGGGTTGCCACCCTCGTCCACGCGGTCCACGTGAAGGGTGAAGTCAGAGTTCCATACAGAACTCAGTTGCAGGTAATGGCCCTTGAACTGTGCACCGACTTCTAGCGGATCCACATCAATGACTGCTGAATCACCCAAGCGGCGACGCACAAACATCGGGGCGTCACTCTGCAGGATCGTCCTGACGACGTAGGCGTTCTCAAAGGCGTCCAGCCCACCACCTGAGAATCGATATGACAAGGTGCTACCCGGGGCATAGCGACGAGTATCGATCGAGGACGCTCCAGAGCCGTAAGGAATACTCATCGGACCTGTGTGACCAAAGGCAATCCCCGTCGCCGAATCTACTTCTCCGTAGGGAGGATCAGCGGAAATCAATCCGCAATCAACAAAGAGAGACCTCCCTCGATGCAATGCGATGGAGGAAACCGAAGCAGGGTAGGGCCCAACGCTCTTGACCTTGATCGTCACGCTACCATCTGCAATCGCGGCAGCGGGCAAGTAGGCCGTGGCAAACGCCGTGATGCCGGCACCGTTCTGATTCAGATCGATTGTTGCAGAAGGCTCAGCGGCAGACCGATCTCCAATAATCGGGGTCATCAGAAAACCATCCGCGTAGATCTGATACGAAACCTCCATACTATCGGGCTGATAATGGGACAGTGAGAGCGCGTAGCTCGCGGCTGGATCAACCGAGTCAAAACGATACGATACCTCGCCCCCAAAACCCATCCGAACGGTTTCCAACTGCAAATCACCACCCCATGTAAAGGCAGATCCATCCAGGTATCCATCCCCATTCGCGAAATAGGCCGCTTCAGTCACGCCATTACCGCAGTCAAACTCGACACTCTCGGGATAAGGCTTGTAAAACTCAAAACCATTAGCAGAGGAGATGGTCATTGAATTATTACTCAAATCGCTGTCTTCAAGCAATGTTTCCACTTTCAATGTGAGCGTGTTCTCACCATAGCCGAGGGCGCTGTTCGGCACAGGGATATTAAGGCTTAAGTCCCCTCCAGAAACCGGCACGACAAATTCGCTTGAAATCAAGAAACCCTCTCGGCCAATTAATGAGACAACGAGGGGATCCTCGGTTACAGACCCGCTGATCACCAGGTCTAAAGACTGGCCATCAACGCCAGCCGTCACCTGCTTGATCGCATAGTCAGGACCCTCCTCACCGGTGACAAGATTTCCAACCATAAATCGAAAACCGTCAAAGTTCTGAGCGCTGAATTCAAGGGCCGGGCTAGACTCCTCGCCAATACCCTCACTACTCAAGGATTCAAAGACTCTAGAATCTTCATTAATAGTTTGCGTATGCAAAAGCACACCCTGAGCAGAGTTTGAAGTGAACGAGATATTCCCGAACGTCAAGTGACTGATCGCATGATTAAGGGATAAGAACGGATCGACTGTTGTCCCACTTACATATCTAAGGCTATCACCAATATCTCCGTCTGCAACATTATGGATGAGATCCGCACCACCATTAACTCCTGTGTAAACCAAAGACTCAATCCAGTTTTGATAATTCGCAAACGAGTAGTCAACTGAATAACTATTGTAATCATGGGGATACATTAAGTTAACCAGGCCGCTCCGAAGAGCTTGATCTCTACCATCGACAATTAACCTCAAAGAGCGATCGATCGACGCATTTCCATACTGCCCAATATTTGCACTCATACTCAAGGATTGGCCATCGCCGACGCCAAAACCGTCATCATCCACAAACACCTGTGAAACTCGCATGGTGCCTTGAGCTACCGAGGCACTCGAATCGTTGGTGTCATGCGCATACGCTCCAAGCCCGAATTTCCACTCAGACCCGACCAACATTAGCGTGTCGATCAGTTGGCCATCAACTTGAAGATCAACCTGACCACCAACCCGGTCAAATATTAGATCAAGCCTATTTTGACCATTGGGAATCGTAATGACCTCCGCGAGAACCAACTCATCCTGCCCACCACTAAAGATCAAAAGCTTCGCGATCGCTCCACCAGTGCACGAATAATCAAAACTAAGCTTATCAACAGGCGTCGCTTTGCAATCCAAATCTACATAAATCTGAGATTCAGCATAGCCAACCGGCGCAATGACTGCGTGTGGCAGCTTGAGGTTGTCGCTAACGTCCAGATTCAACTCACGTAACTCTTCATCAAAAGACACCGATGCCGAAGCCACTCCGGCCGTCCTGATGGCAGCACGGTAAAATACATCAGTCGGATCTCTCCCTTGTGTCGCTGAAATGAAATCACATTCAAAAGGCTGGCTTGGCGAAGTGAGGAAATCAGACAAATCAACCGACTCTATTAGACCAAAAGTGACAAGTTGGCCCATTTTTAGCCGCCATCGAGCACTATCCCCAGCTTGTAGCTCTTGGGGACAAGGAAACATCACGACATGCGGCGTGAATGAGTTGGACTCTACTCTTCGTGCTCCGCTTGTCGCAAAATTTGGGGTAAACTGGCCACCAACAATCTTTGTCTCTTGGCGATCATAGACACCAATTGGCTCAAAGCTTTTTGCCCTGAATTTTTCTGGAAGCACCACAACCACCTCCTGATCCAGGCCGACGGGCCCATTAATCACCATATCCAACTCCCACGGCCGATTCTCGACGGGAAACAAAACCACACTTCCGCCGATCGAATCGTCCACATGAATCAGAATGTTGTAATCATACACCTCACCATCGAGGGACCTAAATCGAACTGGGATCGAGTGATCACCAATACCCAAGGTCGAGGTGTCGATCAGTAACTCAACTTCACCGAGGTCACCACGCTCTAAATACCAAATGTCACTCAAACCCGCTGAAGACACGGAGCCATTTAGTGGTTCAAGGTAGATTCCATTCGGGAGATCCCCATTATTGCCGAAAATAAAATTCACTGCTGAATTCTCACCCAATTGAACATCACCGAGGTCTAGGCCCGAATTCATTGCGAACAATTGCCCCGACTCGTTGGTCTGCACCATTGTGATTACTCCCATTGCGGAATCAATGTATGATGACTGCTCACTGGAAACACCGTCTTCTGCCATGGTGACAGATAGCAGCAAATTGTCTCCCTCTGCCACGCTTCCCCCGGACAAGGAGGAGAGATCGATGCTACTTGGGATTACTTGCTGACCATACGGGATGACATCCGTCACCGACGCCGTCTGCATGAGCGTGGATACGCCGTCTTTCACTCGGACCAGTTCCACCAGCATTTTCACTTTTAAGTCTAATTGGGATCCGTTGTAGCAGGCAATGGAGTATGGCAGAGCTGGTTGATCCATTGCCAATCGGTTTGGCATCAGGATTTTGACGTGAGTTCCGCGCGCCTCCGGCTTGTCTTCTGGTTCCTCGTCTCGAGTGGCAAGCATCTGGCTCACTTGGATCTTGTTGTGTCCCCGGGCGGAGTTGAAACCTATGATCGTTTCCAAAACTGGTGAGTCCGTGGCCGCGTAGGCGAAGCTGTCTGCGTATGGGTTGGCGGTGATTTGGAAAGTGTCGCCCTCCTTGAGATTGCCAGAGCTAAATCCAAGCTGGAGTCCGTCAGGTCCAACTGCTTGCGGCCCAGGCGCTTCATACCCATCCCCAAAATTCAAAGTGGTGGCGCCACTGGCTCCCCATGTCGCCGCCACCGTTACGGTATTGGCCTCTGCTCCAACGTTACCTCCGGAGGTAACGGTAAAGGTGTAGGTTGTCGTCTCATCCCCTTTATAGATGCCGTCAAAAGCGGGGACTCCGGTTCCTCTCCATCCCTCAAGGTTGAGACCGGTGAAGCGTGGTCCGAGCACCACCTTTTGTCCTGGGTGTATGTAGCCGCCGACCCCCGAGATATTGTTCGTGATTTCCACGCTCTCGTCCGGGGAATATGTCACTGCCTCAATATCCGTCGCGGGGTAGTTGCCGACATTCTTAATGACCAAGGTGCGGTGTTTTTTCCCATCAGCGGCAGTCTCATCCACATAACCCGCAATTAATCGTGGCGATGGAGCATCCGTGGGATCCTGCATGTCGGTGCCGTAGCGAAGCTCTTCTCTGTCCAGATAGCCGTCCTGATCCTCGTCCTTGAAGAATTTGAGCATTACAGAGGATTCCGGCTCTGCGGTCATCTCACCAAAACTCCGCCCATCCGGCCCTTGAGAGTAGATCGCCCATGCTGAGTTTTCGGAATTGGGATACCTTTTGGAACCAATGATCCGGCCCTGCCCGTTCATCTCGGGGAGTTCGATGTAATTGATCGCGCCGTTGCTAAGAAACTCGAACTTCACCACGTCCTGAATTCGAGACAAAACATCCATGTAGGTTTCATCTCCCCACGTTGGGATCAGATACGGACGAACCTCTTCGTTGCCATCGTCCACCCCATTATCGACCATAACATAGACTCCGCCCGTATAGGCATTTTCGTAGAATAGCTGGTCATCACCATACTCCACTCGAACGATCTCCACACGAATCGCATTACCCAAGTCAATCTCCTTGGTTTGTTCCAGCGTGAGGGGGATTGTCACCGGAGTATTAATACGGAAAGCAGCTCCCGGGAAGAGGTTCGTGACCGAGGAGACTCCCGATCCCCCCCCGACCAGTATCACAGTTTTTGCAACGTCTTCGCTTTCTCCGATATAGACATTCGCAATCACGGAGCTAATTTCTCGCACCACGTCCGTGCCAGCGTTCTTGAATTCGATATCAAACGTAAGGTCTGCGGCATGCGAGGTGTCCGTCGTGGTGGCGTGAGACCATTCTGTGCGGTTGAAGATGCGCTGATAGTTTCGTGAGGTGGTCCGGCTTGTTCGCTGGCTCTTAAAATTCTGTGTGGCAGGCTCATCAGGTTCGGTTCTACTGACCACCAAGCTTCGACTCAGGCTGCGACCACTTGCTCCCGGGTCGCATGTTGCGAATTTTCCAAGTAGCTCGTATTGGCGATTAAGATCCGCCTCGATCGCTCCAAGCTTCGACTCCGTAAGTGCAACTTTTCCCCTGCGCTCAGCGATTTCTTCTCGCTGGCCGCTTAATGTATCGGAAAAACCAAAGGCTAGTCGAGAAATTGAGGTTGTCAGACCGGCGCCCACACCACCACCGGCTTTTCCCAGCGCCGAAAGTTTGCCGATTCCCTTAAAGCTCTTGCTCCATCCGGCTTCCACACTTGCGCCAGCGTCTGCACTCAGAGTAACCGAATCAAGCCCGGTAACATTCTCAAGACCAATTGCGCGATACCTCTCTGCGGTAGCCAATTCTGCAACTTGTAAAGAGTAAGAGTCCAGTAAATCACCTCGTTGGTGCTGATAAAATCCGATGTTTTCTTGGACTTCAGCCAATAGGGAAGCATTACACTTGGGTTGGGTGATGTGCAAATTTGAATAGGGCTGGAAGCCACTTTCAGGAGAGGCAGGTGTCATGAGTTGCCCACCATCAAGACTTGTCGCCAAACGACTCAGACTGGTGCTGAGTTCAGTAAGAGCGTTGCCAAGCTGATTCTGAATCGCCGTCAACTGGGGTGATTGCTCCGGAAAGGTCCTTTCTACGTTCTCCTCCGTGGTTGTCGTCTCATACACGTTCTCCTGCTCATTGATCTCCTTGGACTCGGAGGTAATCACCTGCCTGGTTGTCACCGTGATGGTGTTGTCGGGGATCTTGATCTTGATGTCTGGGTAGGCAGCGACCAAGGGACTATTGCCCGGGGCATCGACAAAATTGGGCATCTCGGCCAATAGAAAATCGCTATCCACTGCACGGGGAAGTGAGCCACGGTTAATCTGGGTAATACCCCAAAATTCCTGGCCGTCATCGTAGCGATCGTTGTCCGTGGACTCACGATATGGATTGAACCCTAGCACAAACCGCTCAGCCGCATCCGGGATGGAATCCTGATCAAGATCGACGATAGGAGCTTCGTCTTCGTCGCCCCACCCCCAACCAGGGTTGGCATTCGGTCGTTGGCCCCAGATCGGCCAGTTTGGCCAAGGGATGCCGGATGATGTGTCTCCACTTCGGAGCTGCCGAATTTCCTGACCGTCCTTGACGCCGTCGCCATCCGTATCCGGGTTGCTTGGATTGGTCCCCCACCAGCGTTCCTCGGTATCCGTCAGCTGATCTCCGTCTTGGTCCATCTCAATGTAGGACAAATCCGAACGCGCAACCGTGCCTACTTGCGATAGAGTGGGAGTCAGTGACCGGAACGAGATCCTCTTCTTCACCAGATCCTCCACCAGTGCCCCCGAAATATGGAACTTCGCCTCGCTTTCAGTTCTAGAGATCAATTTGATCTCCTCTTCCTCGAACTGCTCAATCAAAGCCATCGCCTGCTCACGCTCTCCGGGAGTAGTCAGTCCGATCGTCGCAATGTATGATGGCGCCAAAACCTCTGCTGCACGTTCCTCTGCTGGCACAACGTAAGGCAGTGGCGAATCCCCGGACCAACCAGAGACAGCATTCAAGCCTAGAAAAATTGCACAAACCAAGGGGGTTGAGGGAGCGAAGCTCATAACGCTTAAGAAAATAGATCTGGCCCCAACAGCCGTCGAGTTCAAACATGCGCTCGGTCCGGGACTCCAATTACGGAGCATCGCTGATGCAACCCGATAGAAAGCAGGCGCTCCGCGCAGCCCTTGCTCGTTAGGTTGCCAGTCGACGGGACACTGCCAAAGGAGAGATTCGGGTGGTCTGACGCTCTCCATTCCTACCTAAAAGAAAGCCCGCCACTTTGGACGGGCTTTCTCTCTAGTTCGCCAGTCCCACCACACCATCGCCGAGCCCGTGAAGAGCCTCGCTGCGGGCGAGCGTCAGGCTCGGCTCACGTCATTCGTGGACTGAGCCATCAATCCGTTTGGTGCAGTAGCTTCTCGACCTCGATCCATTCGGTGGGAGGATGCTCGAAGCCGGGGATCAGGGTCCGGATGAGGACACGTGGGCTGTCTTCCGGAGCCTCGATCACGACACGCATGAAGTCGCCGTCACCCGGATCCTGCCAGCCTGGGTGGATCCGCACCCGGTCGCCGACCCGGAAGGATCCGGGTGCGGCGTTGCGGTCGGGCCCGCTCATGGCGTCGCCGCAGCGAGCGGCTCGGCCTTGAACTTCAGCTGATCCGCCGTGCATTCGTCAGCGGGGATGTCATCCCGGGGGCCGAGGTAGACCGGCTGATACACCGCGCCGCTCTCGCGATGGGCGTAGAGAAAGCGCACCTCGACCACGCTCCCCTTCCCCGGCACCTCGTGGTTGGCCGGGATGGTGACGTTGCCGGCGGGGACACGACCACCATCAGCGGCGATCAGTTCAAGCCCGACGCTGCGCCTGGTCCCGTTCCTTCCGGCGACGATGAACGAGGCGGTCTCGACGAACTTGAACTTCAGCTGAGACCCTCCCCTGTTGGGGCGACCGGGACTGTAGGGAGCGTCGATGTCCTTGAATACGACTCCCTCGGCTCCCTCCGCCCGGAGTTCCTCGAAGGTCGCCAGTTTGTCTTCCGGATCGACGGGTGTGGCGATCCAGCACAGGGCTCCGTTTCCCATCGGAACGATTCCCATGAGAACCTTGAAGCGGTCAAGGTAGCCGTGCTGGCGCAGGCTGGTGCCCTCGAACTCGAGGAGGTCGAAGGCGTGCAGCGTTTCACCGACGGCCTCTCCGTCGATGAGCACGTCGCAGGGAATGACGGCGACAGCTTCGCGGATGGGTTCCGGGATGGAAATTGCCAGTCCCCGGCGGTTGATGCCGGTGATGGTGTCGCCCTGCTTGAGCACAAGCATCCGCCGTCCGTCGTGCTTCTGCTGGAGGCAGAATTTCGGCGAGCCGATCAGGCGACCAACCTCGCTCTCCTCGATGGGATTGAGGAGCTGCGGGCGGATCCCGGTGTCGAGACCCTCCCCGTCGTTGTGGCAGTGGGATTGAGCGGGCGCATCCGTGTGACGGTATCCCTTGCGGAGCTTGGACTTCACCAGCTTCTCGAAGACCTTGCGGGCCTGCTCCAGCGGAACGGGCTGCGGGGTCTTGGTGCCTGTGGTGAGGGTGCTGCCACGCCGGCCATAGGCGAAGGTGACGATGTAGGCATCAGGAGTGCCAGGAACGGGCTCGATGGCAGCGTGATAGACTTTGTCGGAGCCTCCCTCGCAGCAATGGAGGGAGGCCGAGTCGATGGTGGTATTGGGCATGTTGATGGTTGTGGTTTCGGGGTTGGATTGCCCGTCGCGGAATGCGTTGGGCAGGAGAATGAAGACGCCCGCCACGGAACAAAGCCGGGCGGGCGTCAGGGTTGCCATGTCTGCGCTGGGAAAGACGGGATCAGGCGGCACAGGCCGCGACATCGATCCGTATTGGCATGACGACGCACAGGGTGCCGTCGAGCCTGCGTGCCACGACCGGGCTCATCTCGTCGATGAACCAGAGCGTCGGCGCAATGGTCAGCGCGTCGGCCAGGTAGGCGGCGTTGAGCGCCACCGGTTGCGGCTTCCCGGTGATCTCGGCGGGCACCTCGATGCGTGAGGCGTGGCTGGTGTCCGGCGCATGGGCAAGTTCGAGGTGTCCCCGCTTGCCCGGACGCAGGATGACCGAGGCTTCCTTGCCTCCCTTCGACAGCGCCTTGAGCCAGTCGATCACCGCCGGACGGTGGCTTTCCTCGAAGCTGGCCGAGGCGACACGGTCGGTGGGCACGACCTGCTTCCAGTTCGGGTAGTGGCCGTCGATGAGACGGGTGACCAGGACATGGCCGCCGGCCTCGATGCGGACGTGGTCGGGATCGCCGGGTTTGCCCTGGGCTTTCCCGTCCGTCTCGGTCGTCGTCTCAGGACGGTGGAACGGCGTGACCTGAATGACTCCCTGCTGGAAGTCCGGATGGCCGAGGGCATGGACTGCCGGGGTCGGGATGACCAGCTTGCGGTCGGGCACGCTGGCGGGTGTGGCGGCGAGCCGGCGTCCGTCGGTGGCGACGACCATGCCGCCGTCTTCGGGCGTGAGCAGCACGCTGTTGAGGATGTAGCGCGTGGAGTCCTTCGAGGCGCAGCCGGCGATCTCGGTGAGCATCTCGAAGGTGCGACCGGGGACGGGAGTGGCCTCGATGTTCTCCGGGACCTGCGGACAGGGTGGAAACTCATCGGACTCCAGCGTCGGGTGGTGGGTTTCGACGGTGATGCCGCCACGCAGCATCTTCAGGCGGACGCGCCGGTCCTTCTTCGTGCCCTTGCGGGTGAAGGTGACCGAGGAACCCTTGTCGGCCTTGAGCGAAGCCTCGAAGGCCTCGGTGGGGACTAGCAGGACTTCCGGGGTGTCGGACGGCCGGTCGGTCGGGACGTGGGTGCTGAGCCACTGGTCCAGATTGCAGACGGTGAGGCGGATAGCTTCACCGGAGTTAGCCTCGACGAGGATGTGGTTGAGCACCGGCAGGGTGCAGTGCTTGGTGCGCAGCCGCTTGAGCATTCGCCCGGCGGCCTTGAGCGCATCGGTGGGGATTTCGATCATGATGTTGGTGGTTTGGATTCGTGACGTGCCTGGAGATGTGAAGAAGCCCGCCGGTGGCACGGACCGGGCGGGCTTTGGCTTGGAAAATCTTTTGCTGATCTGGTTCTTCGGAATGGCTCGGTGCCCGGTGGATCAATCCATGCACACGGAATCCGAGTTCCCGCATCACCCCGGTGGCGTCTGTTGCTGACAAATGCAGCGTCGTTCGGTAGCCTGCGGACGATTTGACCGAACAAATCGCCCCCATGAAGACCATCCACTGCCTCATGTCGGGAGGTGTCGTCGCCTCCTTCCTTTTTGCTGCGGCAGCCTTCCTGCCCGGCTCCGCCGAAACCATCCCTTACCTCCTTGAGTCGGAGCCGCCTTCAACGTCCCCCGACACCTTCATCTGGGCCACCGATCCTGGGGTGCGCTACGACCTCTGGGAATCCGGCGACCTCGATGACTGGCAAAGGGTCGATGGCTTCCCCATGGAGGCGACCGGGCTCTCGATGGAGTATGCCTTCACGCCGGATACCCGGAAGTTCTTCCGAATCGAGTCGCTCGACGAGCAGCCTCCGTTGGTGGCGGGGCAGTATCCGGCGGTGGATGGCTTCGCAGTCGGCAGGTTTGCCGACATCACCGTCAAGCTGGAGGATGCCACCGGCATCGATCCTGCGACGATCCAACTCACTGTCGGTGCCCTTGGAACTTTCGCCGAAAGCAGCACCGAGCTCACTTTCGCCGCCGAGACGATCACCTTCGACAGCGGAGGTGACACGGCCCTCGGCGGCTGGGGAGAGACGATCACCGCCACCCTGGTGGTGGACGACACACTGGGTAACAGGCTCACCCACACGTGGAGCTTCCGCTTGGAGCCCGAGCCTCAGGCGGCGGAGGGTATCTTTGTCTTCGGCTCGCCGACCGCGCAGCGGGCGGGACAGAGGGTCGTGGGTCCGGCCGCCGCGCTCGCGTCGCGTTTCCCGGCGCCGGCGGGGCCGCAACGGGCGAACGATCCGCCGCCGTGGGAGATCGATGAGGTGCTGGCGGACCGCATTGTCATCACCTACGAGGCGGGTGGAGCGCCTGCATTCAGCGACGGTCAGTTGATTTGCAATCTGGCCCCCGCCACGGAAAGTGAGATCTTCTACCGGCGGGTGCTCTCGACCACTGACGATGCAGCCAATCTTGAACTCACGGTGATGACGGAGGACGCCGACCTCACCGAGTTCCTCCCCCAGGGCGCGGTGGCATTTTCCCCGGATTCGGTGGTGTACGAGACCGGAGCCGACGGAACCCTAGTCAGGGCCCTGAGCGTGGACGGGGAGGTGACCTTCCCCCGGGTCGGCTACGACCTTTCGGGCACCAGCCTGGCACTGCGTGAGGACGGCTTCGAGTTCACCCTCGCGGATCTCGCCACGGTGTCGGTGGGCGACGATCCCGATTTCCTCACGGTGACGGCCGACGAGTGGTTCTGGTGGCTGACGCCGCGTCTCAACGTGGCGCTCGAAACCCAGGGCTTCGGCGTCAAGTCCTTCGAGGCCATCGCCAGCGGACAAGTATCGACGGCACTCGCGCTGGACATTTCCGCGCTGCTGGTCGGGGCCAAGACGGAAACCACCCTGTTCGACCTGCCCGAGGCAAGTGAGCCGAAGCACGTCGTGCTCATCGGCGTGGTCCCGATTCCGATTCCACCGTTCGGGATCCCGGTCTACGGGGTGCTGGGTTTCGATTTTCTGGTGAAGTCGGAGGCCGAGGCACAGGTTCTACTCGAAAGCGGATTTGCCTGGCGGCAGGAGTTCAACGCGAGCTTCGGCGTGGACTACACCCAGGCGGAGGGTCTGGAATGGATTCGCTCCTTTCAGGCAAGCGCGCCGGACATCGAGCCCACGACACTCGATTTGACCGGAGAGTTCGACCTGAAGCTGATCCTCGAGCCCAGACTTGAGTTCCTCGTGTATGGATTGGCTGGAATGAGGGCTTCCATCGAGCCGTCGGGAGGGCTGCATACGTGGGCCTCGACCTCCGGGGACTACGGTGGGCAGTTGGAGGCCGACCTCGATTTCGTGCTCGGCACTGCGGGACTGCTCCCGGAGGCGGAGTTGAGCCTCAATGTCTGGCATGACGAATGGCCGCTGACGGATCAGGAGCTGGTCTTCAAGACCCAACCGTCGAGCCAGACCGTGGCGCCCAATGCAGGCGTGTCGTTCACCTGTGCCATGGATGCGCCCTCGCCACCCTCCTTCCAGTGGTTCCACAACGGCTCGCCGATTCCCGGGCAGACCTCGCGCAGCCTGTTCCTGCCGCGGGTGAATGCCGGCCACGCGGGCGGCTACTTCGTGCGGGCGACGGTTGATCGGACGTCTCCGCTCGAAGACCTGATCGCTGATTCGGAGGTCGCCACGCTCACCGTGCAGGAGGAAGCTCCGAAAAACGTCGATAGCGACGGCGACGGTGTACCGGATATCCACGAAACGAACACTGGTGTGTGGGTCTCGGACACCGACCGCGGCACCAACCCTTACCGGTGGGACAGCGATGGCGACGGGCTTTCTGATGGGGCGGAAACCAACACCCGCAGCTATGTCTCGCGTGGCGACACCGGAACCGATCCAAACGAATGGGACACCGACGGTGATGGGGTCAACGACAAGCGAGAAATTGATCTGGGACGAGATCCATCTTCGGACCTCACTCCCGTGGCCGAAAGTTTTCCCGATGCGATAGGAGACGTTTCAGTCGGTAGCTTTCCAGCGCTTGATGTAAGATCGGTAACAGTGATTGTAGATGATTGGAGGCAGAGAATTACTTTCAAAATTGAGCTGGAGGGAGATGTTTTCGATTTGGGTTGGGGTAAATATTGTATTGGCATTCGATCCAGTAATGGGGGCGATACAGCTGGGAGCGCATGGGAAAGGCCAATCTCCATGCCTTCGGGAATGACCCACTGGATCGGCAGTTGGGTGGATACCGGCGGTTGGGCTGGTGTGTGGGCATATCAAGATGGGAATTGGGGCGCAGCGCCTAGTGGAGCAGCAAACACTCAGGCAAATATTTCAATAAATGGAAAGACTGTCGCGATTTCTACATCTTTAGGGTCTCTCGGGCTCTCCCTTGGTGAAACCTTCCAGTTCGATGTCTACACAACATCCGGGGGAGGCGGTGACAGTGCAGCGGATGCGCTTTCCATATCTACTCCTTCGGTGACCAGTTGGCTTGAACCGTATGCGTCAGTAGCACCGGCAGATTTCACAATACCGAATCCCTGATTAGCTGCAGCCGGGCTCTCGCTGGAGCACTCTTTCGCACCCGCAGATCTGGCTGACAGAACGAGTCTTTAGGGCGTGACGACATCGTCTAACTACTGCAATTTTGTTCCAAATCAAAATGACAATTTACTCTCGTGAAGCTGCCCCGTATTTCCACTTTGATGAAGCCCCTGAAGCTTCTTTTGTTTGCCGCTGCGCCTGTCGCCACCATGCCGATCTACGCCCAAACAAGTTCTGGCGCAGAACCGGACTCAGTCGTGCTCATCCTTCCCAACGATGAGCCGGGAGCTGACCCCGAAAAGCCCAAGCGGGTCGTCTGGTCCACCGAACCGGGCATCCGCTACGAAATTCAGGAATCCACGACTCTGGAGCCCGACTCCTGGACCACGGTGGCCGGTTTTCCCACCGAGGCTGAAGCCTTGGCCCAACAGCACGCTTTCGAGATGTCGGGGAATCGGCGCTTCTTCCGGGTCGCCGAACTGGACGAGCAACCGCCGGAGCTGGTGGAACTCAGCCCCGGGAACGGCGCTTTCGGCGTCGGACGTTTCAACTCGGTGACGGTGGAACTCGCCGACCGGACGGGTATCGATCCAGATCTCATCTCACTGAGCATCGACGGCGGTCCTGCGATCACCCTTGCAGACCCTGCGTTGAGCCTGGTGGATGGAGCCTTGGTCTACGACTTGGAGGGTGAGACCGCTCTCGGCGGCTACGGCGCGACCATCACTTTCTCCCTCGCTGTGGCCGATTTCCTCGGCAATTCGACGGCTTACGATTGGAGCTTCGAGCTGGAGCGTGAAGTCGAGGTTGTCCCGGATTTGTTCGTCTTCGGCTCTCCCGCCGCAGTGCGAGCGGGCCAAAAACTGGCGGGTCTGGCCGCCACCGTAGCAGCCCGCTTCGGCGGCCCGGTGCGAATGAACGAGCCTCCGACCGAGTGGACGATTGATTCGGTGGATGCCGGAACGGTCGTGGTGGCATACACATCCGTGGTAGCCCCGACCTTTTCGGTCGGGCAGAAGATCTCGAACCTCGCCCCGGCCCGGTTGGAAGAAATCTTCTACCGGGAAGTCACGGCAGTGGCGGTGGATGAGACGGCGAAAACCGTCACCCTCCAGACGACCGACCTCGAGTTGGCGGACCTCATGCCGGAAGGATCGTTCACTTTCGGCGAGGACGCGGAACTCCTGGAGTTTGACGAGGATGGAAACCTTGTGGCGATGCGCTCCCTCACCATCGAGCTACCAAGTATCGGTGCCGACTTTTCGGGATCCACGGTTTACCCGGTCGACGAGGGTGATGACAGCAACATTGAAGTGACGCTCCCTGAGGCCCGGGCGCTGTTCTACCCCTCGGTCACACTGGCACTCGAAACCCGGGCAGGCGAGGTCGAGCGTTTCTCGGCTCGTGCCGAAGGGCGCTTCGACCTGGCGGTCGTGCCACAGCTCACCATCAGCGACAGCTACTCCAAGGAGTTTTCCAAGGAGCTCTGGAGACACGGATTCTGGGTATGGACCGCTGTCGGATACGTGCCGGTCGGGGTCGAGATCGCGGCATCGATCACCGCCAATGCGTCCATCCAAGTCGGAGCCGAAGCAGTGTTCACCACCGGTTTCCGACAAACAGCATCGATGGGAATGGAGGGTGTCTATGTGAAGAACGGGAGTCCGGAAGTGGAGTGGGATCGCTGGTTTCAACTCAATCCCTTCCAGCAGGTGCCATTCACCTATACGATCACTGGTAATGGTGGAGCTAGTGTCTCCCTCGTGCCTCAGATCGATGTCCGTCTTTATGGCGCAGCCGGGCTTTATCTGAACGTAGATCCGAGGTTGGAGCTGAGCGGGTCGGCTACTATGATCGATGGTGCAATCACCGAGGCCAGTTGGCTTCTAGGCGGATACGCCGACGTCAACGCGGGGTTGAGCCTGATTGGCTTCGACGCCGGCAGCCTACCCTCGCTGCCTCCCTTCAGATTCTTCACCCGAGAGTGGGGCGACAGCTTTTCTGCACAGCCGACCCCGCCGCAAATCTCCAGCCATCCGAAATCCACTGACATATCAGCCGGGGATACCCTCCGGCTTGATGTCGCTGTCGATTCAGGATTCAGCTACACTGTGTGTTGGTTTCATAACGATCAGCGACTAATCCAGACCGGGAACACTCTCACGGTCAGTAATGCAAGGCTTGAGCACTCGGGCGAGTATCGCGCACTGGTGAAGGGCGATGGAGAAGGCGCCCCAGAGGTTTGGTCAGAGGTCGCGAGGGTTGGCGTATTTCCTGATGGGGACCCGCTGGAATCCTGGGAAGTTTCCATCAGCGCAAACAGCAATCCGCTGGGCGAGGGTCAGTGGTGGATTAATCCAGACCCTGTTACCGTAGTGCTTCCGGAAGGAAAGTACCTCATATCGAACCTGAAGTCCGGAGATCCTGTTTATTGGCGATGGAATCCCTATCCAAACGTTCCCTATCTCACAGACTACGCTCTTGCCATCGGCAGCGTGGACAACTTTTTCCTCTCAGGCTGGGATCGGTGGGCTGGGGATTCCGCTCAAGAAGCTCTCGACGCAGCCAGATCCGTGTATCTTCATCTGCACGAGTCTACGACGGTGTTTTTCGGCGTAGCAGATAACCGTGTAGAACGCGGCTCCTATTCCGATAACATAGGAGGACTGCGCCTTCAAATCAACCGTTATCAATGAGTCAGCTTACGAGCCAAGAATAGCGGACGATGGCGACGCTGACCGCTAACATCCTTGCTGGGGGAGAATTCGACTCACCTCCTGATACACCGAGTAACCGACTGGACACAGGGGGCGGGTTTTCTTTCGTCGGCGCACTGGAGATCTCCAACGGTGTCTCCACCTACAAAGGCTCGGCCGTGGCGATCTCTGAAAACTGGATCATCACCGCTGGCCACAATGCCGACCTGAATGACGATGGCCTTCCCGACCCCATTTGGTCCGGAAACCTCCATCTGCCCGGCTACGGTTCGTATGCCGTTGCCGAGGCCTTCACCCACCCGGCCTTCACCGGCTTCGCCAATCCGTCGATCAACGACGACATCGCCCTGATGCGTCTCGCCAACCCGCTCCCTCCCGGCCTGGTCTATCCCTCGCTCGGATCGACCGACATCGGTGACATCGTGACCTTGGTGGGCTTTGGCAGGTCCGGCTACGGCAGCTACGGCTACACCAGTAGCGCCACGCTGACCGACCGTCGCTTCGGCAGCAACGTCATCGACACCCTATCCCTCGATGATGAGGGCTCGGGCGTGGCGGAGGTGTTCCGCTACGACTTTGACGATCCTTCCACCACCGGGCAGACGGACGGGAGCCTTGGCAACGACCTCGAAACCATCATCGGCCCCGGCGACTCGGGCGGTGCCGCCCTGATGTGGGACGGAAACCAGTGGGTGCTCGTGGGCATCAACACCTTCACGGAGGGCTATGGCGGTCGCTTCGGCGACATCGGCGGCGGGGTGTTGGTGGAGCCTTACGAGGGATGGATCCTTGAGACCACCGGGATTCCGGAGCCAGGCGCAGGTGCGTTGCTGCTGATGGGCATCCTGCCGCTGGTGTGGCGGCGTGTTCGAGTGGGAATCTTCAAGCGATGAAAAGGAAACCCAGCTGGCTGGTGGAGGATCAGGAACCGTGGTGCATGTTCTGCGGTGCCAGCGCCGGCGAAGTGAGCGAAGCTGGCGAAGATCCGGGCCGCAACCGCGCCACCGCCGTCTATTGGTGTGCCAACTGCAATTCGATGTACTGCTCGATCTGCTCTTACAGGACCGACTCCTGCGCCGATGACGAGACGGTCTGCGTGCGCTGCGACCATCGGATGAAGCGGATCAGCCAAGCGTGAGCATGTCGATGCGCCTGTGGAAGGGATCATTTCAAGGGCGTGCCCGCCGGCGGCACGGACCGGGCGGGCTTTGGTTTGGAAAGGGGTTGGCCTCCGGCCTGCCGGGACAGGCAGACCGGAGGCCTTTTGCGGACCCGGCACCGACGGGCTTCACTCGGGTTCTTCGCCGGAGACGCTCAGGTGGCCCTGGTCGTCGTTGACGAGCCAGATGCCCCGCTCCGGATGTCGGAACCACCAGTCGATGCCGACGCGCGATTGCGGACCATCGATTTCCTCCCATTCGGAAGGCTCGGTGTCGGTCTCCCGGCACAGGAATCGTTGAGCGTCCATGTCAGTTCGCCCTCGGATCGATCCTGCGACGACGCGGCGCGGACGATGGATTCGTCGCAGACGCTCCCGCCTCCCGCGCCCGTCCCTTCGCCCAGTGGCGCAGGGCGGCGATCTGGCCGTCCATCAGGTTGGCCAGCGGCACGGTGTTGCCGATGCCGGTGACGATGTGCTTCCGCTCGCTCGGCTCGGCTCCCTCGGCGAAGGCCTCGTGGAGCGCATCGATGAACACCGCCTCGATCTCCGCACCGGTGAACTGCTCGCAGGCGCGGGCCAGGACCACGGTGTCGAAGTCGGTCGGCTTGCGGCCATACTTCGCGATCACGATGTCCCAGATTGCCGCACGCTCCCGGCTGTCGGGCAGGTCGACGAAGAACATCTCGTCGAAGCGTCCCTTGCGAAGGAACTCGGGTGGGAGCTTGCTCACGTCGTTGGCCGTGGCCACAACGAACACAGCTTTCGTTTTCTCCTGCATCCAGCTCAGGAACGATCCGAAGACGCGGGAGGAGGTTCCGCCGTCGGTGCTGCCGCTGCTCTGGCTTCCGGAAAAGCCCTTCTCGATCTCGTCGATCCACAGGACGCACGGCGCGATGGCCTCGGCGGTCTGGATGACCGAGCGCAGGTTGGCCTCGCTCTGGCCGACGATCCCACCGAAGACGCGCCCCATGTCGAGGCGAAGCAGCGGCAGGCCGAAGGCGCCGGCGGTGGCCTTGGCGGTCAGCGATTTCCCGGTTCCGGGAATGCCGACGATGAGCAGTCCCTTCGGAGCGGGTAACCCGTAGGAACGCGCCTCGGTGCTGAAGGCCCCGGCGCGGCGGTCGAGCCAGGCCTTGAGCTGATCAAGACCGCCGATGTCCTCCAGCGAGGTGGACGCCTCGACGACCTCCACCAGACCGTTGCGCTTGAGCGTGCGGGCCTTCTCGCGGGCGATGACCACAGGGTCGATGCCGGAGGTTTCCACGACCGACAGGGCGAAGGCATTCTCCGCCTCGGTGGTGGTGAGACCAAGCGCGCTTTGCAGGGCGGCCTCGCGGAGTTCGTCGGGCAGGTCCTTCAGGTTCGCCGACTTGGCGATGCCGTCGAGGACGACACCCAGTTGCTCCGGCCCGGGCAGGTTGAAGTCGATGTGCGTGAACTCATGCTCCAGTTCGGCGGGCAGCTTGAGCCGACAGCCAAGCAGGATGATGGCATGGCCGTGGGCCTTGGCCACACGCAGCGTGTCCTTGATGCGACGGACCAGCATCGGGTCGCTCTGGTCGAGGTGGAGCTGCAGGTCGCGCAGAAGCACGACGTGTTGGGGCTCGGATGAAGAATCGGCGGCGAACAGGCCGTCGAGTTGTTGCAGGGCTTCGAGGGGATCGGGGCACGGGGTGACCCGTCCCTCGCCGGTATCGACCAGGCCCTCGGTGGAGGACCAGGCGTGGAGGGAGCGTCCGAGGGCGGCGCAGGCCGAAGCGATTTCCGCCTCGGCCCGCACTTCCTCGGAGCTGATGACCGCGAGTCCGGGGTGTCCGGCGCGGAGGTAGGTTTGCAGGTTCATGGAGTTGACGATGGTTGGAGGTTTTCCCGTTCCCAGCGAAGGCATGCCTCGCGGGAGGGATCGCTGAAGAGGAGCCCGCCGAATGCGAACGAGCGGACCTCCCAGCATTGCGATTCGGGGTCGAAGACGATCTCCGTCGCCCGGACGACTTCCAGCCGTCCGAGCGCGCGGAGGTCGATGGCCTCGGTGTAGAGGCAGTCGATGCGACCGTCCGGGGACAGGCGCAGCGAGGCGGTGGAGGGCTCGCTCACGCGCCACCTCCTCCCCCGAGCTGCTGCTCGTTGCGTGTGCTCCGCGCCTGACGCCAGAAGTCCGGCTTGCGGGTGCGGTCGCGGACGCTGCCGAGAGCCTGCTCGATGGCCTGGGTCGCGGCCTCGCAGCCCCTGCCCTGGTAGCCCTCGGCCTCGACGGTGGTTTCCCCGGTGGGAGAAACCCTCACAAGGATGCGGCGGCTCACAGCGCACCTCCTTCCAGGGTGAGCAGGACGCTGCCGTCCTGTTCCTGTTGGCGGCGCACGCGCAGCCCCCGGGAGCGGGCCTCGCGGGTCGTCTTGTGGATGCCGTAGGATTGCAGCAGACGACCGAAGCCTTTGCCGACCTCCCGGGCGACGTGACCATCCCACCAGTCGGTGGTCAGGCCGTAGGTGTCGTTGTTCTCCGGGGCGGGATCGACGGCGATGTCGTAGGGGCCCTTGAGCACGATGGTTCGGTGGGAGGTGCGGGTGACGCCGGCATAGCCGCGGCATGGCGTGTCGGCCCGGAGTTCGAGGCCGAGCTCGACGCAGGCGTCGCTCAGGGCCTCGAGGTCGCGGACCTGGGTCTGGATGGTGGTGAAGTGAGACATGGTGGTTTCGTTGTTCGTTGGTGGTTGTCGTTTGCGTGGGGTTGAGAGAACTGGATGCACGAAGGGCGGCTCTTCCGGTGTGGAGGAGCCGCCCTTCGCGCGTGGGGGAGTCAGGAGGTTTCAGGAGTAGGATTCAGCGTGTCAGGAAGTGGCAGTCGGAGAGGTTGGAGTGGTTGGAAAATCAGGCGTGTGGAGACGGAGTCAGGCTTGTCGGGGAGGGGTTCCGTGTTTCGGGAGAAAGGGTCGCCACTGCCGGTGGAGGCAGTGGCGGGGGATCAGCTCACCGCTTCAAGTCGGCGACTGCCCATTTGTCCGAAGCGTGTGAGCACGTCCCGGCCATCGTTGCGCACCATGGCCATGGCGGTGTCGTGGAGACGGCTGAGCCCTTCGGTCAGGCTCCGCATCGCACCGTTGTCATTGCGGTAGTCCTCGGCGCTTCGACTCAGCAATTGCTGACGGAAGCGTTCGAGAGTGCCTTCGAGTTGCGCATCGCCGGCGAAGTTCAGGCTGCGGAAGCTGTCGATGAACGTGGTGAGCCGGTTGAGCGTGCGCTGGTGGACACCGTTCTCGCTGCCGTCGATGGTGGCGAGAACATCCGCAGCGAGCTTTGCGGTCTCCTGACGCAGTGTGGTGACACTTTCCCGGATGAACGAGTCGAGGTCCCCTTGAAGGCGTCGGGAGGCATCTTGGGCGATGCGGCTGCGTTCGTCGGCGATCTCCATCTGATCGATGGACTCGGCAACGTCGATTCGCAGACCTTCGGGTGCCGCGACCTGAAACAGCCGCGTCTCGAAGGCGAAGCGCCTGGTGATGTCCCCGGCGGGTGGAAACGACTGCTCGATGGTGGCGAGAAGCTGTTCGGCGCTGCCGTTGAGGTTCATCTGCCGCGCGGCGTCGCGCCACTCGTCCAGCGCCTCGTCGCGCAGGCCGGAGTAGCCGGCGACGAAGTCGAGGGTCGCCTCGCGGAACTCGTCGCGCAGGGCGTCGAGCTTGTCGGTCAGATCGACGAGCCGGGGATTCGGCACGAAGCGGGCGATGCCGCCGAGGAACGGAAACGACGCCGCCTCAACCAGCGAGTGGGCGCGGCTTTCGATCAGGGCGAAGCGTTGCAGCGCTTCCTTCGGCACAAGCCTCTTGTGGCCGAGCTGGATGAGCCGGTCGGAGACGTGACTCGGATCGAGTCCGAGGTCTTCGGGCCGGAGCTTTTTGCAACCGCGCCAGTAGCGGACGCTGACGTTGCACAGGACTCCCCGGCGGCACACGGCCTCGAGGAGCGGGAGGTTGTATTCTTGGGACATGGTATGATGGCTGGTTGTTGTTGTTTGGTTTCGTTGATTCGCCCGGTGAATTCCGGGCGCTGAAAAGTAGAAACGCCCGCTCCGGAGATGATCCGAAGCGGGCGTGTGAACCGACTTAGTCCAGAAGGTTTGCAACGACCACTGCCAGGACAATTAGCAGCAGTATCCCTGACACGATTGGACCCATCAGGAGGAAGGCAAAGATCGCCAAGCCGATCAGCACAGCCCAGGGCCACAGCTCGAGCGGATTCACGAAGCACCTCCTTTCCAGGCGGCGCACTCCTTCCTGAACTGGCACCACGAGCATTGCATGCCTGGTTGGGGATGGAACCGCGCTGCCGTGATCCCCTTCACCGCAGTTTCGAGCAGGCGCACAACACGCTCCTTGCGATGCCGGTCAGCCGGGGGCGACGTCACCTTGATGACCTGCGGCGTCTTGGTCTTCACGAGGTAGACCAACTCCAGTGACGGAGGGCTTTCCCCCGTAGCCGCTTCCAGCATGAGCTGATAGCTGACGAGCTGGATCTCATGCTCGAATGCCGCAGTGTCCGAATCCGGGCGGGCAGCGGCGCTCTTGAAGTCGACCGGCGTAAGGTCCTGGCGAACCAGATCCATGGCGCCGGTCAAGGGCACCGACAAACCGTCGATGTTCTCATGCAGGAACACTTCCACGGCCTTGGGCGGCTCCTTTGCGACCTCCGGACTATCGAGGTAGGCGGCAACGACCCGCAGGCCGTCCTCACGCGCCTTCTCACGCGTCTTCTTCGCAGTCCACGCGATGGGACCCTCGTCCTTTTCCAAGGCGTTGAAGGCCCCGTCAAAGGCCAGAGCGATGGTTTCTGGAGAACAGTCCCCTCCCCTCCACAAGGCGATGTGGAAGCACTGGAGGGCGGCGTGGATACTCTTGCCCAGATGGAGTGCCGGCGAAGTCGGCCTCGGCAGGCACAAGACCCGCTCGAAGTAGAAGCGAAGGCTGCACGCGAGGTAACTCTTCGCCGCCGTGGGGCTGATGTGATCGGGCACTTCGGAAGTGACCGGTTCGACCGGGGGTGCAGGACTCTGCCGGGCGATCTGCTCGACAAGCGTCAGACTCATCGTCCACCTCCGTTCCGTGCGTAGGCGTTGCGGCGGGTGCCGTTGGAACGGGCCTTGCCGTTGCCTCCACCGTGGGTTTCGAGCAACTCATCGATGAGCCCGGACGCCTCCATCTTGTTGAGCTGCTTCACGCCCTTGCCGAAGCGTTGGCGGGCGAGGTGGTCGACCTCGTCCTTGTCGAGGCTGTGCTCGTCGACCAGCTTCAGGATCAGGTCGCGCTGCTTGTCCGAGCAGTGCCAATTTGAAATAGCCCGGGCTGTACCATTGGTGCCGTTGGATGAAGCCGGGGCGTCATCCATGCCGTAATCTCCGGGCGGAACGAATCCGGTGGCCTTGATCTGTTCGTCGACATTCGTCTGGAGCAGGTGGTAGATGCGTTCCGCCTCATCGGGAACGTTGTCGATGGCGACCAGCTCGGTCTCAACCGAGACGGAGAACTGGTGGCTGGAATACCCGGGAAGGCCCAGGCGTTTGCTGTAGTTGGCGATTAACTTGATGGCCATTGGCTGGTTTGGTTGGTGGTTTCAGTACGTGAAAAGGCCCGCCTCGCCGGGATGGCGGGACGGGCCAGAGATGGGACAGAAGGCTTAGGCGGCGATCCTGGCTGGTGCGGATTCAGCCATTTCGGCACGGGCCTTTCGCATGCCCTCGCTGTGTTCGAGGGCATCGGACACGATGCGGGCGAGGAGCCGGGTCATGGGCTCCTTGCGAAGCCTTGCTTCGTGGTGGAGCGCCTTGATCAGGAACCGGGACAAGGGTGGTTGGTAGGTGGTGTTTCGGGGCATGGGGATTGAGGTTGATGATTTAGACCGGTCGGAACCGCCCGACCGGGCGATGCGCACCGCGGAACCATCCCGGGGCGATCACTCGTACATAACCCCGTCACGGGGCTCGTTGCGCTCCATGGTTTCGCCTAACGCCTAGCGCCGCCCCACGTCACCAATGCGAGTGCTGCATGCCTACAATCGCACTTGTCGGCATGGGTCGCGTATGGAACAAGGCCCAGTCCAATCAACCAACTGAACTCCATGCCTGCGAAGAAGAAAGCACCGTCGAAGAAGCCTGCCGGGAAGAAGACCGCCACCAAGAAGGCTCCCGCTAAGAAAGCCGTCACCAAGAGGGCCCGGCGCAAGAAGGTCGCCAAACCTGCCGCGGAAGCGCCGACGACCCCGGCACCTGCGACTCCGACACCTGCGACCCCGGCACCCGAACCGGTTGCCAAGAAGAAGACCGGATCCCGGGGCAAGCGCTACACCGCCAAGGCGAAGGCCGAGGTGATCGCGTTTGTAAACGAGGTGAACGCGGACAAGGGCCGGGGTGGTGCCGCCGCAGCGTCACGCAAGTTCGGCATCACGCAGATCACCATCGGTCGCTGGGCCAAGAAATCTCCTGCAGCCTCCCCCGCCCCTTCCGGGAAGAAGACCGCAACGAAGGCCCCGGCAGCCTCGGCCAGCCTTGAGCAGAAGCTCGCCAAGCTGGGATCGATTCATGCCGACATCCTGCGCACCGAGAAGCAGCTTGCGGACCTCCGGGCGCAGTTCGACCGCATCAAGGTGACGCTGTAGTTTCCAAAGGGCAGCAGTGCGCTTGTCATGAGCCCGGTTCACGCGGTCTTCGGCAGCATTCTGTCGGCCCTATTCCTGACTACGTCTGCGGCGGGAGACACATTCGGCACTGGTCAAAACCAGTTCGACATTGATTTCGTAGTCATCGGCTCCCCAGGCAACGCCCCGGATGACACCGGATATGGATCAGTGGGCTACGATTACCGGATTGGAAAATATGAGGTAAGTGGTCGCATGCTGGCCTCCTACAACGCCGACGCCATCGAGAAGGGTCTTCCCTCAATATTCCCGACTTCAGCAAGTCTCGACCATCCGGTCACAAACATCAATTGGAACCAAGCAGCGCGGTTCGTGAATTGGCTAAACACGCAGCATTGCTACCCACCAGCCTACAAGGTTGATCCAGTCGCAGGTAGTAACGACCGAATATTCCTTTGGGAGCAAGGAGATGCAGGCTATGACCCAAAGAATCCATTCCGCAATTCCGGAGCGCTCTATTTTTTGCCCAGTGAGAACGAGTGGTACAAGGCGGCGTATTTTGATCCGATCCCAAACAACGGCAACGGGACGTATTGGGATTACGCCACGGGCACCGACTCCCTGCCGACACGCGTTTCGGAAGGCACCACCCCGGGCACAGCCGTTTATGGGAGACCATACTTTGCGTCTCCGGCCATCATCACGAATGCCGGTGGATTGAGCCCGTGGGGGACGATGGCGCAGAATGGCAACGTGGAAGAACTCGTCGAATCAGCGTACCTCGGACTCAATGACGATGCACTTGAGCCTCGATCAGTCAGGGGGGGATCTTTTACGAATCTTGGTTTCGGCAACACGCTCGATTACCTGAAGGCCTCTGCTCGGCATGGCATCGGGGTGGCCAAGGGAGCTTCGTCGATGGGCTTCCGTGTCGCATCTGCCGTCCCTGAACCACGAAGCGACCTCACGACCGTGATCGACGTATTGCGCCCGACGCTGGTTGCTGGCGGCGATGCTCTCGACACCTTCCGCGTGACGGTAGCGAACAACGGCCCAGATGGTGCCACCGGAGTCGAACTGACCCAAACCTCGTCAATGCCCCAGGGTGTTGCGATCACCTCCACGAGCACCTCCGCCGGCACCTTCTCCGGGGGTGTATGGACGTTGGACTCCCTCGCTTGCGGAGCGTCGGCTACGTTGGTGGTGACAGTCAGGGCCGAGCCCGCCGCAGCGAGTGGAACCGGGGTCGTGCCTCTCGCGTTCTCGGTCACCGCACTCAACGAGCCCGACCCGGATGAAACCAACGACAGCGCGGCAGCAACGGCCTCGATCATCAGCGCCGCGGATGCCGGCGTCGACATCACCGTTGCCCCAGCTGTCGATCTACAGAGTGGCCTCTTCGTGAGCCAGGTCACGGTCACCAACGGCAATTCTGAGCCCGTTTCTGCATTCCGGCTCTATGTGAAGAACCTCCCGGACGATGTCGTAGCCTACAACGCCACGGGAACCTCAAGCTTCGGCTCACCCCCGGCGGACCTCCCCTACCTGCTCTACAACCAGTCGCTTGCGCCGACCTCCTCGGTCACACTCAGCGTCGAGTTCTTCCGACCCTCTCTCGATCCGACTTTCACGCCGATATACGTGCTCCAGTTGCTCCCCGAACCCGAGACACCGCCCATTGCTGCGGACTCCGGGATCGATGTCACCCGGAACGAGAGGCTGGGTAATGGGGATCACCTCGTAGAGATTGCCAGCATTCCAGGGGCAACCTACGCGGTGGAATACAGCGCTGACATGGTCACATGGAAAAGGGTGAGCCCAACCGTGACCGCGCCGGCCAATCGGCTTCAGTGGATCGACAACGGACCACCCAAAACGGAGAGCCACCCTTCGACGGTCGGCAGTCGATTCTACCGCTTCGTCCTCATTACCTCCCGCTAAGCCCGACCACTCCGACAATGACCACACGTCCCGTCATCGCCTCCCTCCTCGCGACCCCGTTGTTCGCCGGGAATGTCCTGCCCGAGTCTCCTATCGAAGGACCCACTGAGGTGAGTCCGTGGCAATTTGGAACCGGCGTCATGTGGAGGAACATCGGCGAGCTCTCGGTGAACCCGAACCTGCAAACCGGCCCCTTCGCCGGAAACTTCTTCTCACCGAATCCGGCGACCGGACCAGCTGGGGTAAACGCTGACCGCGCCTACGACGACGGTTTTGTCAACGAGGGGGCCGCGACGCCGCTCACCGGCTTGACGACCTTCTGGGGATATCAGAACGCTGGGCAGGTTGCCGGGGGTAATCTTACCTACACTTCGACCGGCGGGATTGCCCTCGCTCCCCCCGGGATCGGACAGGACGATGCCAACACGGAGATCGCACCTTACATCGAGGCATCGTATCTTCGACCCATCGGAGACCACCTCGTCGCGGGATTCGGTGCCAACTTTTCGTTCGTGGGCCTGGGCGGCACCACAGTCAGCCGGATGCCTATCTCCGGGGTCACCACACTCGACAGCTACGCCCTGAACGGAGTCATCCCACCCGCCCCGGGCTATGTCGGCAGCTTTGCCGGACCCGGACCCTTGATTGGAAATCAACCGACCAGCCGAATGACGGTCCTCACCCCCACGGGAGGCACCTCAAGCTATCTTTTCGACAGTTCGACCGACCTCTACAGTCTTGCGCTGGGCGGCGAACTCCAGTGGAGCCCTGCGACGAACTGCTACGTCGGCTTTGGTGCAGGCGCGGTGATCAACCACGCCGATTGGGAGGCCGCGTGGAACGCACAGCTGGTTGATCCTGCAGTCAACACGCTTCGGACCTACGCCAGAGCGTCAAGCGGCGACGAGTTCCTCTGGGGGCTCTACGTGAAAGGAGGTGCGGGATACCTCTTCAATGATCAATGGAGCGTTGAGAGCTTCTTCCGCTACGACTGGAATGAGACCTTGCATGGAAACGTTGGACCAAGCCGGTTCGAGATCGACCTCTCAGGCTGGAGCCTCGGCATCGGTCTTGGATTTCGCTACTAATACGGCGTTTGTTGCAAAGGCGAGTAGCTATGAAGAATTGGAACTGCAATGCCTCCGTCAAACCTGTCGTTACGAGGCACAGCACACCCCCCTCAAGACTTCAAATTGTGGCATTGGTTGCGTGGGGAATCGCCACTCACGCTGCAGAAGCAGCCCGCTACCGGGTAGAGCTGGATTCTCGATTTCAGGTGCAATGGATCGGAATCCTAGACACGCAATCTGACACGTTCACGCTTGAGTCGTGGATTGAACGTCCCGGGCTGCCCGACACATGGACGCCCCGCGCTTCTTCACTTCCGATCATCATGCACGCTCAAAGCTCAGACGGTACACGCTTCGACGTTCCGGATGAGTTTGGTACGTTTTCGATTGGCTCGACTTGGGCATTCATCGGACCGGATCTCGGAGCCATCCAATGGAATCAAGGAAGCGCTCCTCTCTTTTACGGCTACGGCTACAGGGTGGCTTGGGGCGCGACCACCTCAGGCTTCTTCTCGGGGACCGACTACTCGCCCAACGAATTGATCGGTGGAGCAAGAATAATTCGTTCGAACGCGGTCACCGATGGAACTCTTTTCGATACGATGTCCATCATTCGAATACCGGATCCGCAATGCGATCTGGAGGCATCCATAGACATACTTCAGCCGACGCTAGTAGCAGGCGGCGATGCGTCCGAAGCCTTCCGCGTGACAATAACAAACAAAGGTCCAACCAATGCAACCGGAGTCGAACTGACCCAAACTTCGTCCATGCTTCCAGGCGTCGCGATCACCGCAACAAGCACCTCCGCCGGCACCTTCTCCGGGGGTGTCTGGACGGTGGGAGACCTTGAGAGCGGATCCTCTTCCTCCCTGATGTTGACAATTCGCGCAGATGCCGGTGCTGCGAGTGGTACCGAAAATGTTCCGGTCGCCTTTGCGGTGACTGCTGTCAATGAACCCGATCCGGACGGCACCAACAACAGCGCCTCCGCAGCCGCCTCCATCATTAGTGCGGCAGATACCGAAGTCGGCGTCATCGCCTCTCCAGCCATCAACCTCCAGAGCGGGCTCTTCTTCAGCAAAGTCACCATCACCAACGGAAACGCTGATCCCATCCCCGCCATACGACTATTCGTGGATGGCCTTCCTGACGACGTCATCGTCTACAACGCGTCAGGAACTGCCAGCTTGGGATCGCCTCCAGAGATCCTGTCCTACCTCCTTTACAACCAGTCCCTCGGCCCAAGTGACTCCGTCACCCTCGCTGTCGAGTTCTACCGTCCGTCGCTTGATCCCAACTTCAATCCAACCTACAAGATCGACTTGCTCCCGGTCCCTGAGACCCCACCCGTTGCGGCGGACTCCGGGATTGATGTCACCCGGAATGAAAAGTTGGGCAATGGCGACCATCTGATCGAGATTGCGAGCATACCTGGCGCCACCTACGCGGTGGAGTACAGCCCGGACATGACCACTTGGATGCGGGTGCTTCCGAGCATCACTGCACCTGCCAACCGATTGCAATGGATCGATAGCGGGCCGCCAAAGACGGAGAGTCACCCCTCCGCAACCGCGAGCCGATTCTACCGTTTCGTTCTCATTGCTGCTCCATGAGTCATCAAACCCGAGGCAATCCGTCGGCTAATGTTGCACTCTCGGCGGATCCGCCTGCCCGACGATCATCCGGGCATCGCGCAAAAGCCCACCATCATCCGTATTTTCTCCGCCTCATGGCCCTTTCGTGCCAACGCCTCTTCCGCCAGATCCACCTCCGGGCGCTGGAAGCCCGGAAAAACCTAGCTTTTCGGGCCTTCAGCTTCGGATTCCCGGGACAAGAAGGTAGGTGCTCGTCCTACACACATTTTGCCGAGAAACCGGGAACATACGTGCTGAACCTACACAGGTCATTTTGACACCATTCGCCCGGATTCCGATGTCACGGAGCCGGCGACGAGGAAGATCCCCGATGAACGGGTCAGATTGCGGTGTATTTCGTACGAGGATCGATTCTGACGTACGCGAACGCTCCGGGAGGGTGCAAGTACCGGATCGGGTGTCGCGTAGGCCAGCGCGTACGAGAGAGCCCCATACCAACCCATTCCAAGATTCACAGCGCTGCCCCCCTCGTCGCAGTGAATCCGAGGGCCCGGAATCTGGTTTTGGTGCGAAAACGTCCATGTTCCTCCTCCGGGTGCGCATAGGCCCAGAAGGGAGCAAATGGACGGTCGTAGACCCGTCCGTCCTATTTGCCTCCGGGCCGATGGATATTTCAAACAGCATGTGTCTATAGGGGACTTGCCGTTTACCATTTGCTGGAAACCTCCATTTCTCAGGGGTTCCACGGCACCCCGGAACCGGGGTGCCGTTTACCTAGCCGTTTACATTTCGGGCGACTTTTCACCGCTCGCACCCCCGCCAACCTGTAGTTCCACGGGGCCCACCTTTAGCCGGTAACGCTTCGTGTTCTTCTGCCCGGCCAGCTCACTCTCCACGACCTTGGACCCAACCAGGCCCTTGAGGTGATTGCGCACCGTGTTGTCTTTCATTTCCACCATGCGGTCACTTAGCTCCTTCTGCAGCTTGGCAGTAGTGATCCATTCCTCGGGTCCGAGATCCCGCAACACCGATAGGATCTCCTGACGGTTGTCGCCGACGCCCTCGCCGCCTTTCGGTGGCTGAACCGGATCCGTATGGGTCTCGACCCAGCGGGCCGGATGACTCTTGCTATCGAGAACGATCACCTTTCTCGGCGTCGGCTTGAAGGTGCGTGCGACCCACTCGAACTGCCGCCACGTCCCGTCACCCCCGTCCTTAATCAGGGATCCGATGGTCTCGGGCACGGCAGCAAGCGCGCTGCCTCCCCTGCCCCGGTCGATCAGGTCTCGACCGACGCCCGATCCCTTCGCGGTATGATGCATGACGACCATGCCGCACCCGAACTCGTCGCAGAGCCCCGGAAATCGCTCCAAGGTCTTGGTCAGAGAGTGGTTGTCGATCTCGCTCTGGACTTCGAGAACATCGGGCACCCGGCTCAGGCAGTCAATCACGACGAGATCATAGGACGCATGATCGTCCTCTGCCTGCTGGAGCAGTGCACGGATATCCTCGACGGCACCGAATCTCTCCAGCTTCCGCTCCTTCCTTTCGTTTCGGACCGAGACCACATCCACCTTGTCGAGCCAGGTTGCTGCCGGCTCAAACCTGTCGCCGGGCCCGGCAAACATCGAAAGCCGGGCCGTGAGCGTATTGACGTCTAGTTCGTAATCCACCAGCAGCACGCGGTGCTCTCCGCAGATCTCAAGCCCCACGAACGGCTTCCCGGATGCCACCGACACCAGCATTCCATGGGCCAGCCAGGTCTTCTGGGTCTTGGATCCACCCGAGATGATGGCCATCTCACCCTTCCGGAGGAACCCGTCGATCAGGACCGGCTTGTAGAGATCCTTGATCTGATCCCGCGGCACCACCAGCTCGCTAAGCTTCCTGGCACGCAGGCGTTCAGGCGGTGGCTGCGGCGGCCCAGACGGCTCCATTTGCAGCCCGTATGCTGCGGTTCCATTGCTGGAATGCTGCTCACGAATCGGTGGTGCTGGTGGGGCTTCACTTGGCGACACACTCATTGGGAACCCCTTTCCCCTTCGAGGTCTGCGAACCACAGGCAGCGTTGCATCCGCCCTGTATCTTTGCGCACGACACCCGGCGTGCGAACAGGGTGACATACAGTGAACGTATTGGGGTCAAGCCACAGCAGCTCGTGTTCCGAACGTAGGCGGTCGATCTCGTCCTCGTCCCGCCCTTCGACGTAATACCAGCCATGGAGCGACTTGTTGCCGCTGTAGACGACCGCAACTAGGGGCAGCCGACGCCCGATCCACATCAGCATGGCTGAGGCGTCGTCGAAGTTCAACTCGTCAGACTCGAGCACGAGGAACCGGCGAGGACCCGTGTTGTCCAGACAGCGACTTGAAACCTCGCCCTGAAGATTGATCCCGGTTTCAGCACTCATCGGGGATGGCACGATGTGCCGGAGGCTGTCCCAGCAACCACGCAGTTCCTCACGTGGCGAGACCTTGCAGTTCCAAACCTCACTTCCGGCACAGATCAGGCTCTCAGCAGGGAACAACGCGTCGATGAAGTCGTCCGTGGCTTCAGGTGGCGCAGAAGGAGAAGATGCAATCAGCCCATCGAGGCTTGTGATCCCGGTTTCCCGCTTCGCTCTGGCAAGGGCATGGAGCTTCTCCTGCCAGGATGGTTTCTGCACGCGGTGCTTCCACCCCACCCTCTCGGAGTCCAGCCCGGTGACGATTCGCCGGGCGTTGCCAACGGCATCCTGCACCTCGCGGTCGTAGATGCACCGGTTGACGTGCGTCGTCCATTCGGTGAGTAGCTTGGCGATCTGATCGTCAGTCACGCCCATGCGGACGAGCTGACAGGCGGTGGAGAAGAGCCAGTCATGCACTCCACCCCCTGCGTGAGGGCAGTCTTCCAGTCCGAGGCGCTCGGGCGAGATCGACGCAACATCGCCGTCCTGTTCAGCAGCCCTGACAATCCGGGCCTCCGGGGTCCGCGTCAGATCGGCGCTCCCTCGAAGCTCGGTGAGGGGCAACGCAGTCTCCCGGTTCATTGGCCCTCCTCTCTGTTAAGCGGCGTGTTTCGTAGCGCCTCAAAGACCTCCTCCGGGTCGAACCGAATCACCCGGCCCTTCCGAATCGCAACCGGAATCTCATCCCGCTCAGCCCAGTACAGGACCGTGCGGGGAGACACGCTCAGGATCGCCGCCATCCGGGCGGCGTCCACCAATCTCGTTTCAATGCTCTGGTTATTCATAGGATCAGACGCGCCGAGGGGAATCATGAGAAATAGCTGTCCCTGCGAGCACGTAACGCACCTTATCCGCAACGCCGCCCTGGTACTACATCCGTTTCGCTGCCGGGATCAGTTTGATACGCACCACTCCGCTACGCCGATGCCTCGCCAACCGTCAGTCACCAGCTCCCTTCGCCGAGTCCGCCAGGCCGCAGGATTAACCCAGCAGCAGCTGGCCGATCAGATTGGTCTGGCAAGGGACACCGTAGAGAAGCTCGAAAACAAGCGTCTCAAGATGTCCCACGACATGGCCGTCAGAATCCGCCACCAGTTGGGCTGCGAAATTGTCTTCAGGAAGGACAAGGGCAGCCAGAAGAAGGTGTGGGACGTCAGTGACAAGAAGACCCGGGAGGACGGGACGAGATCGGACTACGTCCAGAAAGACTACACCAACCATCGCGCGATGCTGAGTGCCATAATGGAGGAGCGGGACGGCCTCTGGGAAGAGGGACTCGCGAGTGCTGTCACGCTCGTTGCGCAAGCGGCAAGGAAAGCAAAACGGCTCCCCGCCGTGGCCCATGCGCTGGAGCAGTCGCTCGCCTCAACCATAGAGTCCTTTGCCCTGGAGAACCACGTTGTCGGTCTCTTTCGCGCCGACTACGAGCTGTCAGATGGAGAAGCCAAGGCTGCGGAGAAAAGACTGTTGGCTGCTCCAACCAGCACAGGCTTGGAGTTCTCGAGGCGCAAATCCGCTCCTCATAGCGGCTGAGTAAACGAGGCGGAATGGATTGCGTCTCGAACCGACAGGTGACAGGGGGCTCGTTTGAGCCGGCGTCAGTCGTCGCCCTCGGTTTCCTTCCGGATTGCGTGCCGGGCATCGAGGACGCCTTGGAAGTAGGCCAGCTTGACTTGCACCGGCTCGCAGGTCTCAACGGCATCTCTATGCTGCCTTGCGATCCGTCGAGCATGATCAACATCCTTCATGTCAATCGCTTCGCAGTTCAACAGCCACGCGGGCTCCGGGAAGACCCTCGGGTCGATCAGGGAGAAAGCTAGGCAGACGATATCCTCAATGCTCCGCGTTTCAATCTCCACCGGAGGCTGAGTCACCAGAGGTAGACCCAGACGGTGAAGCGTCGCATTTAACAGGTAGAACCCTGGCATCTCCGCCATGCGGATGATCTTCCCCTCCTCCACCCGGTCGTAGAAAGTGCTCTTGGGCAGGGGCGGAGTGAACATCGAACAGATCACCTCCCGTTTCACCGGGAACTCGGGGAAGTCCTTCGGGTTCTGCTTCTTCTTGGCTTGTCGAGACATGGTCGGAGGATGCCTCACAAATCGCGGGCTCGCAGCTCCAAGTTCATCCACCGTAAATTGCCTGCCAGTTCCTGGATCCCGCTTAACGCCCGGGGTCCGCCGAATGATGACCAAGACTATTTTGGGAACCTTAGACAGTTGCCACGAGAGTTGCCCAAAAATCCCCAATTTTGCAGATTCAGGCGGACTTTGTGGACTTCCTCGGAATCGTGCTCGCAGACGTCCAAGCAAAGAAAAGGCCCTGTAAACCAAGGATTTACAGGGCCTTGAAAGTGGCGCACCCGTAGGGAGTCGAACCCCAAACCTCCTGATCCGTAGTCAGGCGCTCTATCCAATTGAGCTACGGGTGCTGTGACCGGCCGCACGCGGCGCGGGGCCGGAAGAAAGCGTTTCCAATGGCCGGGTGTCAAGAATTTCGAAACGGGAACTTGATCCCCCCTGCCCCGCTACCGGGGACTTGCCGGATGCTCCGCCGCCATGGTGGGATGAAGCATGCTGAGAATCATCGCCCTGCTCTTGCTCCCCCTCCTCCTCTGCCAGTGCGGCGGTTTTGGCGGCACCTCGGTCAGTCAATCCCCGGCAGTGCTGAATGTTTCCGGCTGGGATCCGAAGGAGGTCCAGCGCGGAGGCGACCGCTACAGCGAAAACAATGTCTCGGCCCTGCGACGCAACGGGGCGCTGGGCCTCATCGCCCGCTCGGCCAAGGGCAACGAGCTCGATACCAAGTTCGCGGACTTCCTGGAATCCGCCGACCGCGAGGGCATGCTGCTCGGAGCCTACCACTTCGTCACGATGTCCCCCTCGGCCACCGCCCAGGCCGATGCCTTCGTCGATCGCGTTGAGGCCGTCGCCCGGGCCCGCGGAATTTCGCGGCGCAAGATCCTCCTGGTCGGGGACTTCGACACGCAATCGACGCCCGACCGGCTGGTCGACTTCATCCGCCGCGTCGAGCAACGCACGGGCGTCACTCCCGTCGTTTACCTCGAGAACAGCGCCGGCCTGCGGACGAGACTGAACGGCGCGAGCCCGGCCCAGAAGCGGGTCATCCGTCGCGCACCCTACTGGATCGCCCTCTACGGCCCCGCCGGCACCGAGCGCAGCATGGGATCGGGGGATCTCACCCCGGATGACCTGACCGACCAGTACGGGATCTGGAGCGACTGGGCGATGTGGCAGTATGGTGGCGTGATCTGGAAGAACGGCCGGTCGAACGCGAAACACTACGACACGGCCCGCTGGCGCAGCCCCCGCTACTTCGGCAACATGGCCCATCCGATGGAGCGCAACGTCTTCAAGGGCAGCGTCGGCGACTTGAACGCCTTCTGGGACCGCCACGGCCTCGCCTGGTGGTGACGGCCCGTCGCTGGAGGACCCATTGTTCCGACACCGGGCGGAAAGACCGGTGATGCCGGCAGGATGCCGGCGCTCCCCACCCTGATTTTCCGACTTCCGGCTTGCCAAGAGTCGGCTGCGTCCCTATCCCGCGCGTCCCTTCAAACGCCGCCAGCAAGCAACGGGAAGCCGGAGGGACCGACCACGCGGCGGGTTTCCCAAGAATCGCCCGACCTGAATCAAGGCGGGACCCCATCCCATGATCAACGAACTCATCAGCGAAATGGTGGACGCCGGCGTCCACTACGGTCACCAGACGAAGAAGTGGAATCCCCAGATGAAGCCCTACCTCATGAAGGACAAGGGCGGGATCTACATCATCAACCTGGAGCAGACGGTCAAGTGCCTCGACAAGGCCACCGACTTCCTCTCCGGCCTCGCCTCGAAGGACAAGAAGATCCTCTTCGTCGGCTGCAAGCGCCAGGCCCAGGAGGCGGTCGAGCAGGCCGCCGAGGCGACCAAGCAATTCTACGTCAACCATCGCTGGCTCGGCGGCATGCTGACCAACATGTCGACGGTCAAGAAGTCGATCGAGCGCCTCAAGTGGCTCGAAGGCCTTGAGAAGTCGCCAGAATTCAAGACGATCTCCAAGAAGGAGTTCGCCGCGCTGACCCGCGAAAAGAACAAGCTCCGCCGCAACCTCAACGGCATCCGCGGCATGGACGGCCTGCCCGACGCGCTGGTGATCGTCGACTCCGCCCGTGAGTCGATCGCCGTCGCCGAAGCCCGCCGCCTGAACATCCCGATCGTCGCCATCGTCGATTCGAATGCCGACCCGTCGATCGTCGACTACCCGATCCCGGGCAACGACGACTCGGTCCGCTCGATCCGCATCATCCTCCAGAACATCGTCGACGTCCTCGTCAAGAAGGGCTGAGCCGGTGACCGGACCGCCCGCCTTTGGCAAGGGCGGTCCCCTCCCGAAGCCAATTCACCATCCCATCCCATGATCACTGCATCACTCGTCAAGGAACTCCGCGACAAGACCAACGCGGGCATGATGGACTGCAAGAAGGCGCTCACCGAAACCAACGGTGACCTGGAAGCAGCCGTCGACTACCTCCGCAAGAAGGGCATCTCCAAAGCCGCCGGCAAGGCCGATCGCGAGGCTTCCGAGGGCATCATCACCGCCCGTCTCTCCGAGGACGGAAAATCCGGCATCCTCGTCGAGGTCAACTGCGAGACCGACTTCGTGTCGCGCAACGACAACTTCGTCGGCTTCGTCGACGCCATCGCCGACGCGCTGGCTGCCAGCGATGCCAAGACCCTCGAAGAAGCCCTTCAGGTCCGGCACGGCGACATGACCATCGACGAATTCGTGAAATCGAAGGTCATCGAACTCGGTGAGAACATGCAGCTCCGCAAGTTCGAGCGCTTCGACCTCGAAGGTGGTGGTGCCATCGCCCAGTACATCCACATGGGCGGCAAGGTCGGCGTGCTCGTCGAAGTCGGCGCCGACAAGGGCGACACCGCTGCCAAGGAGGAGTTCCAGGATCTCGTCAAGGACATCACCCTCCACATCGCCGCCGCCGCGCCGCAGGGCCTGTCGCGCGACGACATCCCGGCCGAACTGGTCGAGAAGGAGAAGGACGTCTATCGCGGACAGATGCAGGAAGAGGGCAAGCCCGCCGAGATCATCGAGAAAATCATCATGGGCAAGATCGGGAAATTCTTCGCCGAGAGCTGCCTCCTCGAGCAGGCCTTCGTGAAGGATCCCGACCAGAAGGTCGGCAAGCTGGTCGAAGCCACCGGCAAGACCCTCGGCGACGAACTGGTCATCCGCCGCTTCGTCCGCTTCGGACTCGGCGAATAAGGGAGGTCAGACATTTCGGTCTGACACCCGCTCCAAACCTCCAAGAACGCCCGCTTCCATTTCGGAAGCGGGCGTTTTTCTTGGCTGCTTCACGTGTTGACGGTCAGAGCCTCGCTCGGGCCGTGGTTCAGGAAGGCTGGATTCCCCTCCCCCTCACTTTGCCCAATGCCGCGGACGCCGCTTCCATCGAACACCCCCACCGCGATCCATTCGACCGGATGCTTGCGGCCCAGGCCCTGAGTGAAGGACTGGTGATCCTCACGCGGGATCGTGCTTTTCCCAGCCTGGGCGTCGAAGTGATCTGGTAGATCCCGCGCCTCCGGCGAGGTCATCGGGCGCCTGGACCGGCGGATTACCCAGTTGGCGCGGTCCTACCGGTCAAAATATGCACACAACCTGCCGCCCGGAGCGTGGCGAATCTCGCGCTCCAAGCGTTCTCTGGGGCACGCTGATGGTTGCCCCTGTCCACCCACCCGATCCCTTCGCCGAGCGGCCGTTTCTGGTCTTCTGGGAAATCACCCGGGCCTGCGCCCTGGCATGCCGGCACTGCCGGGCGGAAGCCCAGTCCCACCGTCACCCGGAGGAGCTTGAGACGACCGAGGCCTTGAGGTTGGTCGACCAGTTGGCCGAACTCGCCCCGCCGATGCTCATCCTCACCGGGGGAGATCCGCTGATGCGGACCGACGTGCTCACGATCGCCCGCCGTGCCAGCGATGCGGGCATGCGGGTCGGACTCAGTCCCGCCGCCACCGCGCGACTCACCAGCTACGACTTTTCGAAGATCCGCGACGCCGGGATCCAGCGGATCTCGCTGAGCCTCGATGGGGCCACGGCGGATACCCACGACGCTTTCCGCGGCCTCACAGGCACCTTCGAGCGCACCCTCAAGGCCGTCGAGCTCGCCCACGAGGCCGGCCTCTCCATTCAAATCAACACGACCCTGGCCCGCTCGAACGTCGACGAGTTCCCGGCCTTCCGCGACCTCATGTTCCAGCTCAAGCCGGCCATGTGGAGCCTGTTTCTGCTCGTTCCCACCGGACGCGCGCAGGCCGACGAGGTTCCGGATCCCAACGATCTCGAGCGCATCTTCGGCGAAATGGCCGACCTGGTCGGAAAGGCACCCTTCGCGGTCAAGACCACCGAGGGCCACCACTTCCGCCGGGTCCTCGCCCAGCGGGGCATGGGCGGCCACAAGGGGCGTCAGGGCATGCGTTCCCCTCTCGGCATCCGCGATGGCCGCGGGGTGATGTTCATCTCGCACACCGGAGTCGTCAGCCCGAGTGGTTTCCTGCCGATGGAATGCGGCAACGTCCGCGATCGCCATCCCGCAGACATTTACCGCGCGCACCCGCTCTTCGTCAGCCTCCGCGACTCCGACGCCCTCGGCGGCAAGTGCGGCCGCTGCGAGTTCCGCAAGGTCTGCGGCGGCTCCCGTGCCCGTGCCTACGGCCTCACCGGCGACCCCTTCGCCTCGGACCCGGCCTGCGTTTACGAACCGAAAAGAATGAAGACTCCAAGACTGAAGACAGAAGACCATATTGCGGACTGAAGTCCGCGCTCCACCCACCATCCCATGATCAACCTCACCCGACTCTGGACCGGCCACGAACAACCGGCCGACCACCTCCGCTACGGACACGGGCACGGCGCCCCCGGCAGCGCCCGCAAGCGCCGCCCGATCGTCGTCTGGAACATCACCCGCACCTGCAACCTGCGCTGCATCCACTGCTACTCGGACTCGATGGCCCGCCAGTACCCCGGCGAACTCGACTGGGACCAGATGAAGGCGGTGGTCGACGACCTCGCCGCCTACGAGGTCCCCTCACTGCTGTTTTCCGGCGGCGAACCGATGATTCACCCGCACTTCTTCGATCTCGTCGACTACGCCACGGAGAAGGGTCTCAAGCTGACGATCTCCACCAACGGCACGCTGATCACCCCGGAAAAGGCGGCGAAGCTCAAGCAGGCGGAGGTTGCCTACGTGGGCATCTCGCTCGATGGCATCGGCGAGATCCACGACCACTTCCGTGGCAAGGAGGGTGCCTTCAAGGCCGCCGTCCGGGGATTCCGGCACTGTCACGACGTGGACCAGAAGACCGGCCTGCGGCTCACCCTCACCCGCCACAATGTCGAGAACATCGAGCGCATCCTCGACTTCATCGAGGAGGAGGAAATCAAGCGCGTCTGCTTCTACCACCTCGTGCCCGCGGGCCGCGGCAGTGAACTGCAGGTGCTCGACCCGAATGCCGCCCGCCACGCGATCGACACGCTGATCAGCCGGGTCGAGGACTGGCACGCCCGCGGAGTCCATCGCGAGCTGCTGACCGTGACCCAACCCGCCGACGGCGCCTACCTGCTGCTGCGGATGGAACAGGAGAACCACCCGAACCTCGATCAGGCGCGCCAACTCCTCGGCTGGAACGGCGGCGGTGCCAACAGCTCGGGGCGCGGCATCGCCAACATCGACACCCAGGGCAACGTCCATCCCGACCAGTTCTGGCAGGATGTCCTGCTGGGCAACGTCAAGCGCACCCCCTTCTCCACCATCTGGGAGGAGAAATACGCCCCGACCGCTCCGATGCTCGAGGAGATCCGCAAGATCGGCCTGCTCAGCCAGGACGAGCGCCGCGAGCGCATGCACGGTCGCTGCCGTTCGTGCCGGTGGTTCAATGTCTGCGGCGGCGGCTTCCGCACCCGCGCCGCCTTCTGCAACGACGACCTTTGGGGCAGCGATCCCGGATGCTACCTCGCGGAGAGCGAGATCCTCGAGGAGACCCTGACCGCGTGAAGTTTATCGAACGAGCCGCGGCGGAACCCTTCCGGGTGTTCTTCCCCCTGGGAATCGCCGCGTCCATCTTCGGCGTGCTCCTATGGCCGGCGTACTTCGCCGGATGGCTCGACGGCTGGCCGCTCGAGGCCCACGCCCGCTGGATGGTCACCGGCTTCGGCGGATGCTTCGTCACCGGCTTCCTCGGAACCGCGGGACCGCGCTTGCTCGGGAGTCATCCATGGTGCCGCTTCGAACTGCTGTGGCACCTCGGGGTGGCGCTGGCCATGATGCTCGCCCTTGCCCTGTCGGCCGTCGGAACGGCGGACCTGCTGGCTGGATTCTGGCTGACCGGTGTCCTCCTCTCCCTCGGCGCCCGCTTCTTCATCGGCCGACGCGACGTCCCGCCGCCGGGGATGCCGCTGGCCTTGCTGGGGATTCTCGGTGCCGCGCTGTCCTCCTTCGTGCTGAGTGCCGACGGGGTGCTCTCACTCCCCGCGCCCCTGCGGCAGTTCTGCCGTCTGCTTCTCTTCCAGGGATTCCTGTGGCTGCCGATTCTCGGGGTTGCCCCCTACCTCCTCCCCCGCTTCTTCGGGCTCCCCTCGCCCCATTCATTCCCCGAGTCGAAAACCATTCCCGCCGGATGGTGGCGACCGTTCCTGATCTCCCTCGCCGCCGGAATCGTGCTGATCGCCAGCTTCGCCATCGAGGTCGCCTGGGGCGGGCGTCCCGGCATGGCCCTGCGGGCGATCACCGTCATCACCTACCTCGCCTTTGCGGTGCCGGGATGGCTGGCGCTGTCCAAGGTCAACGGCCTCGGGCTCGCGCTGCGCATCATTCTTCCCACCGCCGTCATCGGCTGGGGTCTCGGGGCGGTCTACCCTGCCCTCCGGATCGGCAACATCCACCTGATGTTCATCGCCGGGGCCGGTCTCCTGATGCTCTGCGCCGCGACCCGGGTGATCCTCGGGCACAACGAGCGGCATGACCGCCTGGCCACGCCGATGAAGTGGATGCACGGCGTCTGGGTGATGGGCCTGCTCACCGCCACAACCCGCGTGGCCGCCGATTTTGTCCCGGCCATTCGGGTCTCCCACTTCATCTACGCGGCCTTCATGTGGTTGCTCATGATCGCATTCTGGGCGTGGCGACTGCGCCGCGAGTCCGGCCTTCCCGAAGCGCTCGAACACCGCCCCAAGGGGCGCTGCCCGAAGCCGTCGCGAAGCCGCCAGCTCATGATGGGTGGGGCTTTCCGCTCGACTCCGTAGGAATGCCGGGCGAAAGGTGAGAACCATGAAATGGCCAATTCTCCTTCTCGCCCTCCTCGCTCCGGCTCTGGCAAACGACCGGGTCACCTTTGCCGGCGATGCCTACTCGCTCGCCTTTCCCCAGGGCTGGACCAAGACCAAGGCCCCGTCGGCCGACGCGGAATTCGCGCGTGAAAGTCCGGACAAGGCGGTGATCATCAGCGTGAACTGCGATGCCGTCCCGGAAGGGGCCTCGGCCGATCTTGACGCCACCGGCAAGGCCTCGGCCAAGAGCTACGCGGCGGCGATTCAGTTCAAGGGCGAGGCCAGGCTCTCGGATGGCGCGCTGGACGGTTGCGACGCCAAGTTCCTCACCCTTGCGCCGCAGAATGCGGAAGAGGGATCGATCGCCATGTTTGCGGTGTTCGTCGATACCAAGGAGCACCTGGTCCGCATCGTCTCGACCATGAATCCGCAACTCGCCGACGAGACCCGCGAGGCCTGCCTCGCCATCGTCAAGTCGTTCAGGCGGGAGGAGGCCGAGAGCAAGGACAACGGGTAACGGTCGGCGGCCTACTCCGACTTCTTCTTCAGGAAGCCAAGGATCTTCGAGAAATCGACCTTCTTCTTCGCCTCGCCGACTTCAAAGACGATGCGTGACGTTTTGCCGCCGGCCACGACGTTGGCGAGGTAGGTCCCGGGCTCGAGCTTCTTCTTGTCCATCGTATCGCTCAGCTTCACCTGCTTCGTGTTGTTGGCGACGATCACCGCCGCCGTCTGGGTCTCGAGGACGGTCCCGTCCTCCTTGCAGGGGAACGCGTTGACGATGAGCAACGGGACCTGTGCTTCGAGTTCGAGCACGGCATCCGCCTTCACCGGCTTGTCGATCTGGGCGAAGAGCTCGTTGCCGTTCTCCATGACGGCTTTCTCACCGCCCAGTGTCAGATCAAAAGGCAGGAACAGCGGGCGGTCCTCCGCGGCGAGAGGCAGGATCAGGGCGAGGCAAAGCAGGAATTTTTTCATAGTCGCATCCAAGCCTGCGACGGCCCGGAGGGCAAGCGTGGGAGGCGGGGCGCCCCCAAGCATTAGACCCGGGCAAGCCGGAGCAACTCCTTGAGCCGCTCTGGATCCGTCGCCGAGGTCTTGGCCACAAACCCGCGGGCATGCGCAAAATGAACATCCGGCTCACCCTCGATCCTGGTGAAGTCGAAGCGCGGATCATCCCGGAAACGCGACAGGCCGTAGCCGGGTCCGCGCCGATCGGGATATACCAGGCCCGAGGTCGCTTCCTCCATGCCGATGGCCTCGAGGTGGCGACCCAGACCGGCGGATGGCTCCGGTGGCAAGGGGTCGGTTCGCGGCATGAAAAGCACGTTCAGGTCCGCCACCTCCCACATTCCGGCGTGCTCACCAACATACTCGAGCCGCTCGCGCAGGGACTTCAGATACTCCAGCAGGTCGGCGCCGACCCAACGCAGGATTTCGTAAAGCGCCTCGCCCGGCTCGACCCGATCCACCGAGGCGAATCGGCGCAGCAGGGTGATGTCGACCGGTGAGTTCAAGCGGCCGAGGACGTCCGGCTCGATGCCGAGCCATGCGGAGGTCTCGCGCGGCCCGGTCACGTCGAGCCGCTCGGTGGTTTCCAGCCAGTCGCAGAACCGCCGGGCATCGTCGTAAATCCCGAGATGCTGGAGCACGAGGCTCAGCGCGCAGACCGGTTCGTGATCGGGGCCGAACTGATGGTGGTCGAAGTTGGACCGCTCCGGTTCATGTTCACCTCCGACATCGACGACGGCCACGCCGGGGTCGGCGAGATCGCCGTCGCTGGGTTCACGGCGGACGATGCCGCAGCCGTGCGCGGCGGCCAGCACCGCGCAGGCGAGCAGTTCGTCCTTATGCGCGCCGCCGGGGTGGGTCAGGATCTGTCGGATGGCCATCGGGCGCGGAGCCTGCGGGGCATCCATCGTCCTGACAACCCCGCATCAACCGAACTCGAGCACGAAGCGCGCCTTGCCTTCCGGGTCCTTCGCGGGATCCGGCTTCCAGCCGAAGGTGAAGCCCTTGTAGAGCGGCCGCTTTTCCCCGTTCCAGAATTCGAACAATCCCTTGTCGCCGGCCTCGAGCTCGATCTTGCGTCCATCGTAGCCTTCGAGGTCGATCCGGGCGCTCCGGACTCCCGGATCGCTGATGTCCTTGTCGGCCCACACCGGCTCCCACGCATCCAGCGACTCCTTCCTGCCGTCCGCCTTGACGAGGCGGATGCGATCACCGTCGGCGAGGTCCTCGACCTTTTCCTCATCCTCGATGAACTGGTAGACGTTGGGAACCTTGACCCGGATGGAGAGCCGGATCGGATGCTCGGTCAGGTCCCCCTTGTCGAGAATACGGCCTCCCGCGAGAATCCTACCGCGCTCGGTTTCAAAGTGGACTTCGAAGGTCGCCCCTCCGGTCACTTTTCCGCGGTAGCTCATCTTGCCGCCCTCTTCGGTGGGCTCGGTCAGGCCCTCCCAGGCGGTGTCGTCCGCCTGCTTGGTCACCACGCGCCCTCCTGCAAGCACCTCTTCGATCACGGGTTCGATCTCGATCCAGTGCTTCTGGCTCACGGGTTCGTCACTGCGATCATTGAGCGGGATCAGCGCGGCGATGCCGTCGGCCATGATGCCGAAGCGGTACTCCCGCTCTTCGTAGCCGGCGAACCACCCGATCCACGGCTTCTCGCTGAGCTGGGGCAGGCCACCGAGGAGGCTGTTCGTGCCGAAAAGCAGGCAAAGGCAGGGTAGGAGAAATTGTTTCATGACCCCAGCTAAAGGCGGAATTCGGGGTCAAGCCAACTGGAAAAGCTCAACGTTTCCATCCACCGCCGAGGGCCTGGATGAGGCGGGTCGCCGCCAGCGCCCGCGCACGCTCGATGGCCAGGGCCGCCCGTTGCTCCACGAGGGCGGTCCGCTCGGACTCGACAACCTCGAAGTAATCGATCGCCCCACCCTCGTAGCGCTTCCGGACGAGCGACGCCGCCGTCTTCGCGCTGCCCGCTCCCCGCCAACGGGAATCGGAGGCGGATCGCAGCTGGCGGGCATCGAGCATCGAGTCCTCGGTCTCCTGGACCGCCTTGAGAAGCGCGTCCCGGTAGAGTTCGAGGGATTCCCGGTAGGCGGCTTCGGCGCGATCCTTGTCGGCGAAGGCCCGACCACCTTGAAATATTGGAATCTCCAGCTCCGGCCCCAGCGACCAGAGCTTCGAGCCCGAGTTGAAAAGATCGCTCGAACTCAGGGAGCGGAAGCCGCCCTCCCCGGTGAGCGTGAGCTTCGGCAGGTAGCTGGCGATCGCCAGGCCGATCCGTTCGCTGGAAGCGGCCAGACGGCGCTCGGCGGCGGCGATATCCGGGCGACGACGCAGCAGATCGGAAGGCACCGCCCCGGGCGGCGCGGGCACGGCGGGGCGGCCCGATTTGGCCGGCACGCTGAATCCCGAGGCGTTGCGGCCGACCAGCACCGCCAGCGCATTTTCGAAACGCCCCCGTTCGGCGCGGAGCTGGGCGATCTCGGACTTCACGCTTTCGTGCTCGGTGATGGAACGCTCGTGGTCGATGCGGCTGCTGGCACCGGCATCGAAGCGGGCCTTCATCAAGCGCCGTGCCTCGGCGCGGAGTGTCTCGGTTCTCTCCAGCAGCGCGATCTCCGCATCGGCAAAGCGCAGCGAAAGATACGCGCGCGCCACCTCTCCCCGCAGCGAGAGCAGTGCTCCGCGATACTCGTAGCCCGCCGCTTCGGTCTCGGCGACGGCGGCGCCGATCTTCCGCCGCACGCGACCCCACAGGTCGACCTCCCACGAGACATTCAGGGCCGCCCGGTAGTCGTTGTAGGTGCCGGCGGAGAAATTCGAGTTGCCGCTGTCCTTCTGCCGCCGTCCAAAAGCATCCGCGGTCACCGCCGGCCACGCATCGGCCGACTCGAGGCCCAGCGTCCCCCGCGCCAGGTCGTAGCGCGCCAGGGCCGCCCGGGCGGTCGGGCTGTCCGACTCGGCCATCCGGATGTAGCGGTTCAGCTCGCTGTCACCAAACAGCCCCCACCACGACCCTTCGGGCGGCGGCTTCGAGAAGCCGGCATTCTTGAAGGCCGCCTCCAGCTCGGCGCCGGGCACCTGGTAGTCCGGCCCCACCGCACAGCCTGCAAGCAGCACGGCACCAACCGGTATCATGGAAAACAGCCTCTTCATGACGCTTCGGATGTCGATGGCTTGAGTGCGAAAATGGAGCTCAGCACCGTGGGTACGAGAACCATCGTAAAGACCGTGCTCACCGAAAGCCCGCCGACGACCACCGCCCCGAGACCTCGGTAAAGCTCCGAGCCGGCACCGGGCATCAGCACCAGCGGCAGCATCCCGCCCACCGAGGTCAGCGTCGACATCAGGATCGGCCGCACCCGCGAACGCACGCTTTCCACCACCGCCGACTGCGGATCGAGATCCGAGTCGCGCATGAAGTTGAGGGCCTGGTGCACGATGAGGATGGCATTGTTGACCACCACGCCGGCCAGGATCACGAAACCGAGGATCGTGAGCATGTCGAGGTTCTGCACCGGCATGTAGCGGTCGAGCTCGCTCCAGCGATGCACGATCGCCAGCCCGAGGAATCCGCCGAAGGTCGCGAGCGGCACGCTCAGCATGATCACCAGCGGATAGCTCCAGCTCTGGAAAAGGATCACCATCAGCAGGTAGATCACGAGAAAAGCCATGAACAGGCTGCTCGCGACCGTGCCCTTGATCGTTCCATCACCGAGCAGGGAGTTGCGGATCTCCGCAAGCTTGCCGGCCGAGCCGGAAAGCCCGACGTCCACCCCCGGCGGGATCACGCCATCGGCCCGAAGCTCAGCGATCACCCCATTGACCTCCTCGATCACCGTCTCCAACGGCTGTCCCGGCGGCGGCTCGAGCTCGAGCGTGACGGCCCTCAGCCGGTCGACGTGACGGATCTGGTCCGGCCCCCGAATCCGCTCGAGGCGTGAAATCGAGCGCACGTCCACGATCTCTCCCCCCGGGGCCGCCACCGGCAGGTCCATGAGTTTGTCGACCGGTTGTTCGCCGTTCTCGCGGGCGGTCAGGATCTTGATGTCCTTGAGTTCGCCATTCTGCTCGTAGTCGCGGAACAACACGATGCCGTCGCCACCGGCCTGGATCGCGAGACCGAGATCGGTGCGGGTCATGTCCAGCTCGCGCAGACGCTGATCATCCGGAGCGACGCGCAACTCGTCGAGCGGCAGGGCGAAATTCGGGGGTGCCGGGGTGATGTTCGAGCCGGGAGGCATCGAGCCGAACAAGCGCCCCATCGCCGCTCCGGCCGCCTGCGAGACGAGGTCGAGGTCCCGGCCACGGAAATCGATCTGGACCGCGCCACCGGTGGATCCGCCCACCCGGAAAAGCGGCATCTGGCGGGCGATAGCGAAGGTGTCGGGCACACCCTGGGTGGCCTTGCGAAACGCCGGGATGAGATCCGCCACCGCCGTCTTGTCCGCCGAAATGCCGCCGTGGAACATGCGCCCCTCGAAGGACACCAGGAAGTAGTTTTCGAGCGGTGGCGGCAGGACGGTGCGCCCCGAGCCATCGCCGAGCGGCACCGGCTCACGATGATCCTCCGCTTCTGCATTGCCGCCGTTGAGGCGCGTCTCGACGCCATACTTGTCGGGCGTCGCCTCCCACAGCGGCCGGATCTGCTCTTCGATCCGCTCGCCCATTTCCGAGAGTTTGTCGAGATTGTAGGTCGGCGGTGGAAAGAGCAGGCCGAACACCAGGTTGCGGTTGCCCTGTGGCAGGTAGTCGAGCGGCGGCAGCAGGACCCGCGTTCCCACCACCGTCACCAGGGTAAAACTCCCGATGATGATGAGCCGCCGCGGCCAGGTCGCCGTGCCGGTGGTCACCGCCCGTGCGGCGAAGTCGGGCATGCGCTCGAAGAGCACCGCCAGCGGGCGGAACGGTGCGCCCAGAATCCGGAAGAACTTCGATCCGAACAGACGGTCGAAGGCCGAGGGACCATCCCCTTCGTCGTGGGGTGTGAGCCATTTGCCCGATGCCACCGGGATCAGGGTGAGGCTGACGAGAAAGGACAGGCTCACCGCCGCCATGATGGCCAGGGCGATGTCGCGGAAGAGCTGCCCGGCCTGCTCCTCGATCAGAAGAATGGGGGCGAACACCACCACCGTTGTCAGCGTCGAAGCCAGCACCGCGCCGCCGACCTCGACGGCGCCATCGCGGGCGGCCGCCAGCGGTTTCTTGCCCATCTCCAGGTGGCGGTGGATGTTCTCGATCACCACGATCGCATTGTCGACGACCATGCCGACGGCGAAGGCGAGGCCGGCGAGCGAGATGATGTTGATCGAGCGTCCGAGCATCACCAGCACGGTGAAGGACGCGATGATCGAGACGGGGATCGCGATGGCGATGATGCCCACGGCCCGCACGCTGCGCAGGAAGAAGAGCAGGGTCATGGTCGCCAGCACGCCGCCGAGGATCAGATTCGAGCGGACCAGCACGAAGGCATCCTCGACATAGGTCGAGGCATTGTAGGTCGGCACCAGCTCGAGCGTGCCGTCGAGACCGAGCTGGCGCGCCTTCTGGTCGAGCAGGGCCCCGGGCTGGTTCATCGCCTCCACCTCGTCGAGCAGCATGCCCATGGTCTCGAGCAGGTTGGCGCCGCGCTGCAGCTGGAAATTGAAGAAGGCCGCCCGCTGGCCGCGGGAGCGCACCCACGACGTCGGCTCCTTGAAGCCACTGCGGATCTCGGCCACGTCGCCGAGATAGACGGGTCCCGACTCGTCCCGGAAAATGATCATCTCGGCAGCCGACTGCGGGGTTTGAAAACGCCCGGGCATCCGGAGGCGGTAGTCCCGCTTGCCCATCTCGATCTTGCCCCCGGAGAAGTTGGCATTCGCCGCCATGATCCCCTCCCGCAGCTGCGCAAAGGTTACTCCCCGCTGCGCCAACGCGTCGGGATCGACCACGATCTGGAGCTCCGAAGCCGTCGCGCCGCGCACCCCGACCTGGCTGATCCCCGGGATGCGCTCGAAGCGGGGCTTCATGCTGCGGTCCATGAAATCGTAGAGCTGGCCCGGATCATACTCCGGGTCGGTCGAGAACAGCCCGATCCACGCGATGTAGTCGGCCGACTCGGGATCGATGTCCTCGACCACCGGCTGCAGCACGCCGTTCGGATAGCCGGGCACCTCGTCGAGCTTTTGCAGCACCTCGTCCTCAGCCACCGAGATGTCGGTGCCGGTCTCGAATTCCAGCCGGATGGTCCCCTGCCCCGCGGCGCTGGTGCTGATCATCGACTTGAGGCCGGTGACCTCGCCGAGCGCCCTTTCCTGCTCCTCGATGATGTCCGACTCGATCTCCTCGACCGAGGCGTTCTCCCAGTTCGTGGTCACGGCGACGACCACCGACGACACCTCGGGCGTCATCCGAACCGGCACCCGCGTGATCGCGAGGATGCCCGAAAAAATCGCGAGCATCGTGCCGACCGCGATGGTGATCGGCTGCTTCAGCAGAAAATCAATCGGCGACTTCATCGGGTCAGCCGCCTGCCGGGGTCCCACTCATCTCCCCGCCTCCGGGTTGCCACGGCCGGGGTGCCACCGGCGCGTTCGGCATCAGTCGCTCGTTGCCTTCGACGATGACCTCGTCGCCCTGCTTCAATTCCCCATCCTCGAGGATCGCCTCCCCGCCCCGCTCGAACAGCACCACGACGTCCACCCGCTTCGCCGTCGGCGGTCCCTCGCCGGACGATTCCGGCACAAAGACATAGGGTCCGGAGTAACCCGTCAGGATCGCGTCACTGGGCACGACCACCCGCCGGGTGGGCACCCCGAGCGGCACCCGGGCGGTCACCGACGAGCCGGCCGTCAGACGATTCTCCGGGTCGGGCAGATGCGCCACCACGGTGAAGCTCCGCGAGCGTCCATCGACCTCGGGGATCACCGTGAAGCGATCCGCCTTGATGCTTTCCACCGCGCCGGTCACCTCGATCTCGACACTGGTGGGCGACGTTTCCCTCAGCAACCGCGCATGCCGTTCCGGAAGTTCCAGCCAGGCCTCGATCTCGCCGGTCGAGACCAGCGTCACCACCGGGGCGCCCTCGGACAGCCACTCGCCGATCTCGGTGTGCAGGGTCAGCACCCGGCCATCGAAGGGCGCCCGGACCTCGAGGTCGCCCTTCCTCAACTCGAAAAGGTCGAGCCGCTGCTGCGCCGCCTCGATCATCTCGCTGGCGGCATCGGCCCGGGCCTCCGCCACCTTCAGCTCGCGCACGCTGTCGAGGTACTCGCGCTCGGCGACGGCGCGCTGCTCCCACAGGCCGCGCATCATCTTCTCGTCCTGCAGGGCCCGCTCCTTCTCGGCTTCCCGCTGGGAAAGATCGGCGCGGGCGGAAGTGAGGGCCGCCGACGCCTCCTGGATCTGGGCCTCGAGACGCCGCGGATCGAGCCGGGCAATCACCGCGTCGCTTTTCACCGTATCCCCTTCGTCGACCAGCAATTCATCGACCGCCGACGACTCGCGCGCCGCCACCTCCGCCCGGCGCACGGCGCGCAGCGTCCCGGTCACGGAAAGGGTTTCCACGATTTCCTTGCTCTGCGCGGGGCGGACCACCACCGCGCTCGGCGGCCGACCTCCGCCACCGCGACCGGATCCGTCTTCCGGCTTCGCATCCCGCAACGCCTTCCAGCCAAACCACGCCATGACCACCAAGAGGATGGTCACGACCAGCCACCCGAGGGCGACGCGCATGGAGGATGAGTTCGACATGATGAAAAAAATCAGCGGAAGGTTCAGGCCACGACCTCTTCCAGGTCGGGGTTCAGTTCGGCGCCGATGACCCGCGAAAAGGCATCGGCAAAGTGTCGGACGCGCTCGGGGTCATTGTGGATGCGCGCCTGGGTGGAGGCGCCTTCCAGCATCGAGAAAAGACAGGCCGCGGTCTCATCGGGAGAACGAATGTCCACCACACCCGCGTCCCGGGCGTCCCGCAGCGCTGCTTCGAGGTAGCCTTGGAACGCATCGAGAATCTCGCGGACCTTCGCCGCCAACTCCGGCTCAGCCGACGCGATCTCCGCCCCGATGTTGAAATAGGGGCAGCCAAGCACGCGACCGTGCTCGGCCCGACACTCAAGGGTCTTGCGGTAGCCGTGCTCGAGCAGCCGCTCAATACGGCTCAAGGGCGGCTGCGAGTGGCTGAAAATCCGGTCCAGATTCGGACGACTCTCGGTTTCCCAGAGGTGGTCGAGGGCCGCGATCGCCAAAGCGGTCTTGGACTTGAAGAAATGGTAAAAGCTTCCCTTGCGGACGTCGGCCCGCTCGCAAATCCTCTCGACGGAAGAGGTGCCATAGCTGCTTTCCCAAATCGCGCCAATCATCGCCTCGAGAAGGCGGAAGCGGGCGGAGGCTGGCGCGGACACGCCGACACACCTAGTTGACCGTTCGGTCAAGTCAAACGGAGAATCTTCGATTTTTCAACGATTCGGCGGAATCCGGGGCAGATCCCTACCGGTCCCGCACGCCCATCTTCATTTCGTCGGAGTTGGCCGGAAGTTCTGGGGCGTAGACCGAATGGCTCTTCCTCAAGCGTGTTTTCGGGGGACGACTGAGAGAAGAAGACGGTCGAAGGTCGGAAGGCCAAAGGTCAAAAGTCCTCTGGTTCAGGCGTTTGTGAGCGTTCACTCCATGTCGTTCGCTCAGACTTTGGACTTTCAGACCTTCGACTTTCAGGCCGAAGCAGCTACCTAAAGAAGCGCCATTCGGCGTAGACCGCTTCGCCGCATCATCCTTGCGGCCGTCCCGGAAAACCTCATCCACAAAGCTCCGACCACCCGAAATCCGCCCCGTCCTCGCCGGGTTCGAAACGCCGTAAACCGTTGATTTTTCGATGATTCCTCTACCTACGACTACAGAAGCCTATACTACTATAGAATGCCTGGCATTTTGCTCAGGCGTCCCCGCAGGATGCCTGGATGCAGGCGTCGCCAATCACCTCGGCGCAGGGCCTATGCTCTCCCCTTCCACGAGGAAGGCGTCGTAGAGCTTCTGCCGCACGGGCTTCTTTCCGAGCGCCACTTGGTTGCTCCAACGCACGACATGGTTGACCACCTTCTTGGTTTCCCACTGCATGTGGGTCACGGTCGGATGACACCACCTGAAGCTCGGATCCGGGTCGCAACAGATCATCGATACATCCTGGCCGACCCGAATGCCCCGTGTGGTCAGCTGGTTCTGAATGGCAATGAAGTGCCTGGGCTCAGCCACGATCAGTGCGGTGGGCGGCGTGTGCCGGAACAAGCCCTCGATGCACCGGCGCAGGCCGGCATTCGACGGCTCCCATTCCGGAAGGTTGAAGGGGCTCGTCGGGATGCCACACCCGGCCATTGCGGCGAGGAAATTTCGCTCTCCCAAGGCGACATTCGGTACGATTCGCTCCCGATGGGACAGCATGACGATCCGATGGTGGCCGAGCGATGCCAATCGCCTCACCAGGCTGGCGAGAAGCGGGCTTTTCCGCACGCCCACCCCGGCAATCGGAACGTCGGAAAAGCGACCGAACAGACCGATCGCCGGACAGTCCTGCCGCGCAAACCACTCGAAGACCTCCCTCGATGCGCCCGAGACGATCCAGGCATCGGCTTCGACACCCGCGACGAACCGCGCCACCCGCTCGGGGTTCATGCCCAGTTCATGAAGGCTCTTGCGGGCAAAACTGGCGAGATGACCCTGCTTGTGAAGCCCGTCCAGAATGGCCAGGCAGTCCGGCTCGGCGCGGTTCTCCTTGTCGTAGGGGATCAGGCGGAAGCGCATCGGCCGGGTGTCCTGTCGGGACGGTGTGCGAACGATGCGACGACAGCGGCGACGACCCTGCGACGCGAGCCACCCTTCCTGCTCGAGTTGGCGGAGCGCGGCGTTGATCGTCACGTGGTTGACGCCGAGGATGGACTTCAGGTGGGCAATTCCGGGCATCTGGTTCTTCCATCGCCCGTTGGCGATCTCGTCGCGCAGGTGAGCCGCCACCTGCTCGGCCGGAGAGAGAATGTTCAGGCCCATGGAGAAATCTAGGCAATCCTTTTATCAGAAGCCAAGCCTCAAAGCTCGTGACGGGGGAGACCCGATGGCTCATCCCTCTCGCGGCTGTCAGGGGATATCGAGAAGAACCCCCAACGCCCATCGAGTTCAGCATTCACGAAGACAACGATCCAATGAAGCATCTGAAACCGTTCATCACCCTGGCCGCCGCGGCATCCCTCTCAGGATCAGCCGGGGCCGCAACGATCACCTTCCTGGGTGAAGATACGACCACCGGGGCATCCTGGCGCACGACCACCGTGACCAAGACCTCGGCATTCGATCCGAATGGAGACAACATCTATGGCAACGATGGCTACTACGTTGGCCAAACTGCTCTTGGCTCCTCCAACTCGGCCACCGAGGCTGGCAGATTCGTCCAGTCCAACCCGAGCTACGTTTCTTCGATCGCTTCAGCCGGTTCGTTCTTCGTGTCGGACAACTACATTGACTTTGACGACGCGAGTCAGACGCCGGGGGCGAGCGTCACCGATGTGAACGGGGCCCTCTACTACAACACGGGGACCAAGTTCAGTTTCGCCCTTTCCGCCGATAGCAAGTTCGTGCTCGCCGTGCTTGTCGGCTCGAATAGCCCGGTGAGCACGCCGACTTCGATTACCCTTGCCCAGACTGGCGGCAGCGGCTCGGGAACAGCCACCGCCACTCCTGCCGGAGCAAACTTCGGACAGTATGTTTTCTTCAATGTCGACGGAGCGGCAGGCGACAGCTTCGACCTCGATATCGTCGCATCGAGCACCACGGGCATTACCGGTATTGCATTCGAGGCGATTCCCGAACCGAGCGCAGCCGTGCTGGCAGCCCTCGGAGGTCTGGTGGCCCTGCTCCATCGCCGGCGCCAATAGATCCTGAAACTGCCTGTCGGAGGCACAGATGTCAGAGTGGTCGCAGGCTTGAGAGGCTGTCGGAAAAGGGGAGCGCCGGCGCCTCGCCGGCAGCGTTCGGCATCTTGCCGAACCTTGCTTCAGACTTTCTCAGACTCCAAAGGGCAGCAAACGGAAACATCGTCGTCTCCATCGCGTTTCCCGACAGCATCTTGAGTGGGCCCGCCTGTTGATATAGAGAAGACCCGTTGTTTTGACTCCGGTGGGTGGGCGAATCGTCCACATTCTCCCGGTGCCCACCCGACCGAACTTCATGCACGCGATCCGCCTGATCAGCATCCTGTTTCTGTGCCTCACTGCGGGTGTCTGCGGTGGCGAGGTTCCAGGGCGTCACCTGTTCGTGCTCTCCGGACAGTCGAACATGACGCAGACGCTCGGTCATTCGTTCTACGAATGCGTTGGAGCTGTGCTCGGCAAGGACCGGGTCCTCATCGCAAGGACCGGCCATCCGGGTCAGCCAATCAAGAACTGGTATCGCGACTGGCAACCGCCGGAGGGCATGGAGGATCCGAAGCCCGACAAGAACGGGCATTTGTACGATGTGCTGATCGCGGCGGTCGAGAGGGTACGGAAGGATGAGACTCCGGCATCGGCGACATTTATCTGGATGCAGGGCGAAGCCGATGCCTCCAGGGGATGGGCGAGTGTCTACGAGAAGAGTTTCCTCGGCCTATCGGATCAGCTCAGGGCCGACCTCGGGATCGAGGAGATCCACTTCGTGGTGGGGCGGATCAACGATTACTGGCTCCGTGAACCCGACGGCGAGGCGATGCGGGAAATCCTTGCCAAGCTCGGCGAGGACCACGCGAACGGCGCGTGGATCGACACCGACGACCTGAATCGGGGCGTGAATCCATGGGGTGGTTTCAGCTTCGAGGACGGACACTATCCGCCTGAGGGTTACGTGGTGATAGGCCAGCGCTTCGCGCGAGAGGCCTGCCGGCTCATCGCGCCGGACATCGAGCTGGATCCCGCGATCTTCGAAGAGCGCTTCATTGACTCGTATCGACAGATCAAAACCCATGACGGGATCGGCAAGAAGGTGAGCGGCAGCGCGCCGCCGGGAGCGACGGATCTTTCCGTGCTGAGCGATGGGAAGTTCGGGACCACCGACCACCAGGACGGGGCGTGGGTCGGTTTTCCGCCGTCGGACCAGCCGATCGAGTTGGTTCTCGATCTGGGCGCGGAGATGGAGGTGGATTCGATGGCGGTGAATCTGCTGCTAAGCTCCGCTGCGAAGTCCGAGTTTCCGGAGCAGTTGGTCTACAGCACCTCGGCGGACGGCCAAGAGTTCCGGGTGAACGGAAGCCGCTATAACACGATCCGCTATTACAACACGAAGGAACTCGCCAAGATGAGGACCGATGGCATCGAGCCGGTTTCGGTCCTGCTGCTCACCCGCCAGTGGGACCGCGAGGGACCGGTGAGGGCGCGCAAGGTGAAGGTTGAGATCAAGACCGGAGGGCAATGGGTCTTCATCGATGAGATCGTGGTCAACCCGCGAAAGTGAGGGGTTCCTAGCATCACCCCCGCGAACCGGATGCCCGGCATGCTGTTGGACGGCGACCTATTCTCGCCGTGCGGGACGGCCGCTGCGTCTCATCCTCGGAAAACCCTTCCCTGCCTCCGCCTTGGTGATCTCGAGTTTGAGGGCCGCCCTGCGCTCCAGATAGCGCCTCCTGGCCCGCCCAAACTCACGTGCCCGCCGCTTCGCATGTCGACTGATCATCAGCCCCGTGAAGAACACGCCCACTGCCAGAACCGCAAGCGGCCAGTGGTCCCTTGATTGAAACGAGGCCAGCAACAGCAGAAGCCCGATCAATACCGTCACGACCATCACCAGAATCGAGTCCGATCCACCCGGCTGATGAAGCGATCCGTCCCTGGATTTTGTGGAAACCGAATCGGCGAAGCTCTTCCAGGTCTTGTCCAGCCGATCCAGCTGCCGGTCCAGCCGGATCAGCCGCAACTCCCGCTCGGCGGACTTCTGGGTTCGGGCCACATCCTCCAGCAGCTTTGAGTAAATCGTCGACGGCTCGTGGCAGATCTCCAGTCGCGAGGCACAGTAGCGGCAGGTGACGAACCGAACCGATTCGTCCACCTCCAAGACCGCCCCGCAGCCCTGGCATGCCACCTTCGTGATCTTCGCCGCCACGCCATTTGGGTTAGCAGGGAATTTCCCGGGCGGCAGCTACAAAGCGAGCCCTCATGAGGAAGGCTGAAGCGCTTGCCGCCGGACCATTCGGACAACCAGCGATGCGCCTCCATCCGATTCATCACCCCTCCTATTGCGCCGCTCAGACGGAAAATCGGATTGCACGATGATATTGTATCAATATCATTTTGATATGGCTGACCTCCTGATTCGCAACCTGCCTGCCGACCTCCACGCTCGCCTCAAGGTGGTCGCGGCGAGCCATCGGCGTTCCATCAACCAGGAGGTGATCGCCACGATTGAAAAGGCTCTTCTCGCAGCGCCCCTTCCCCGTGCCATGGATCTGCCCGATCCGATCCGTTTGAAGGGGCCTGCGCTTTCCGCGGAAGACACGCAGCGGTTCATCGACGACGACATCGAGGCCCGGGGCTACTGACCACCTGCTCCCATGCTCGTCGTCGATACCAATCTGGTCATCGCCCTGGTGATCACCCATCCGTTCCACGAAGCGGCGCGCGAGTTGCTTGCCAAGGACGCGGATTGGCACCTGCCCGACTGGTGGCAGATCGAATTGAGCAATGCCTTGCGCAACTATCACCGGGCCGGGCAACTGGAGGTCTCCGACGCGTTCGTGGCCCAGAAACGCGCCATCGCCCTTTTCCCGCCAGCCAATACCCACGCCCCGGACCTGAACGACACGCTGCGCATCGCCTGCGAGCGGAACATTTCCGCCTACGACGCCCGCTTCATCGCGCTTGCCCGCAGCTTCGGCCGGAAACTCGTCACCGAAGACCACCGCCTCCGCCAGGCCTGTCCCGAGGAAACCCTTTCCATCGAACAAGCCCTCGGCGACACCCCGGAGTGAACGGAGCAGCGAGGGCCTGCCGGTCATCGCAGCGTCGACGATGGATCCACAGCCCTACCGGTCCCGCACGCCGATCTTCATTTCGTCGGAGTTGGCCTTGAGTTCGGGGGCATACATCGCCTCGGCGCGGGTGGGCAGGGCGCTGAACTTGCCGGGGATCTCGGCGCGGAGCTGGTAGCTGAGGTTGTGGCGGCCGCGTGGCAGGTTCCGGACAAACAGCGCGACCTTCTCGTCGCGGAGTTCCATGAAGGCCCCCAGTCCATTCGGGTTGTAGCCGCTGCGGACCTCGACCGGTTCCAGCCCGGCGGCCTTCCAGTCCTCGAACATCAGGTAGGTGTAGTCGTTCTTGCTCTCGATCGACAGCTCGACCTCGATCAGGTCGCCGCTGGTCACCGTGTCGCCGGTCTTCAGCGGGACGCGCTCGTACTTCTCGCGCTTCTGCGTGAGCGCCTGGCCGTCCGATCCGGCCACCGCCTCGGTCGCGTCGACCGGGACCATCTTGTAGAACTGCCGCTCCACCTTGACCTCGAGACCCGCCTTGGTGATGAAGTCCTCGAGGGTGAAGACCGTCAGGTAGGCATTGGCATAGAGCGGTCCCGATCCCTTCTTGCGCAGTTCGATCGTGTGCTTGCCGCCGCCGAGGATGTCGCCGGCGACGATGGCGGTGCCGTCGAAGCTGAACAGGTTCTCCTTCGAGATCTTCACCGTCTTGAGCGTCCTGCCATCGAGAAGGATCTCGACCTCGAGATCCGGTGCCGTCTCGCCGCTGGCTCGGAGGTAGGATGCCAGCGCGTCGATGCAGTAGGCGGTGTCGCGGGTCGACTTCCAGTAGGTGGCGTTCTTGCGGTTGTTGACGAGATACTTCACCAGCCCCCTCGCCTGCTCGCTGTCGGGCTTCACCGCCGCCAGCAGCTTCAGGTAGGAAGCATGGGCCTCGAACTCGTTGCCATACCAGTACCACCAGTAGCTGCGGTTCCCGAGCGCGAGATAGGCCGACTGGTTCTCGGGATCCTTCTTCAGGAACTGCTCGATGTTCCTGAGCACCGCGTCGCGGTCCTCGACGCGCTCGACCCGGTGAAGCTCCAGCCCCAGCAGGCACTTGGCATAGACCGGAAGCCCAACCTTGTCGCGGACCAGAAAGCCGAGCATCTCCTCGTGATCCACCCCGGCCTTGCCGAGAATCTCGCGCACCATGGCATCCATGGCGTCGGCACTCTTCTTGGTGTTGCGCTTCCGCTTCTCCCACATGCGGATTCTCTCCGCCTCCTTGTTCTCGTGCTTCTTGAGCCACTTCACCCCGCTCTGGAGCATGTCCTCCGGAATTTCGGCACCGTTCTCCTTTGCGATCAGCAGACCGTTGACCACCACCGCCGTGGTGTGCGGATAGGAATGCTCGCCGTAAGCCGAGAACCAGCCCCAGCCACCGTCGCGGTTCTGCATTTCCGCGAGGCGCTGCACGCCGGTGCGGACCATCCGGCTGACCTCTTCCTCATCCCAGACCGGATTGTCTTTCCATTGCTGCCACTGCGCCGCGCGCTCCCTGGCGTCGCCGATCTCCTGGGGATTCAGGTTTACCCGCTTGTCGCGGACGGCCGCCAGATCCACGTCCATCTCGCGCAGGATCCTCTGCGTGATCACCGTCGGCACGAAGCGGTTCAGCGTCTGCTCGGTGCAGCCGTAGGGATAGCTGACGAGATAAGGCAGCGCATCGACCATCGCCGTGGCGATCGTCGGCGAGTAGCGGATCTCCAGGCGGGTCTCCGCCGGGCGCCGCTTCTCCGGCACTTCGAACTCGATCGTGGTGGAGCTTCCGTCGGGGGCGATCGCACGGCTCCATGACTCCGTCTTGGCCATGCCGTGGACGTAGACCGGGAAGGTCATCTCCATCGCATCCGAATCATCCTTGGCGATCGCCTTCATCCGGATCGTGACCTCGCCCTCCTTCCTGGCGACGGCGGTCCAGTTGATCCGTTCCTCGCCGCCGGCGGGAATCACGACCGTGCTTTGGGTGCTGCCGTCGGTGGTGAGATTGCCGCCATCCATCTCAAGGCTGACGGCGACCTCCTTGGCTTCATCGTGGTAGTTGTGAACCACGGCGCTGAGGGTGACCTCGTCGCTTTCGATGAAGAACCGGGGGGCCTGGAGCCGGACGATCAGGTCCTTGCTGGTGATGATCTCCGCACTGCCCTCGCCGACGCGTGTGCCGTGGCCCACCGCCCAGGTCTTGATCTTCCAGGTGGTGAGGTTGTCCGGCATCTCGAGGTCGATCACGGCCTCGCCCTTGTCGTTGGTTTCGACCGAACCGGCCCATTTCACGAGGTCCGCGAACTCGGACCGGACCATCACTTCAGGCATCGCCGCTTCGCCGCCGGCCGCGTTGGCAAGGTCATCCACCGCGGCAGCCATGTCCATCGCCGCCTCCTCCACCGGCATCCCCGGCACCGCCGAAGCCATGGGCATGGGCATCGCCCGGGCGGCACCCGCCTTGAACATCATCTCCCTCCGAACGCCATTGGCGGACAAATCCAGCGTTTCGGTCAACTGGTCCGCCATCATGTGGCCGAACCGCCCCAGCGACTGCATCTGGGTGCTCTTCGGCCTGGCCAGATGGTGGCCTCCGAGCACCTGCGAGTGCTGGAGCGATCCGCGCGAGTAGCCGCGCTTCCAGTTCCAGAAGAAGCTCTTGATCTCCGGCACGTTGCTGCCGCCGGAGATGTACTCGAGGCTCTTGTCATAGACCGTGACCGCCGTGCTACCGACGAAGGGCTCTCCGGTTTCATCCGTGAGCCGGATGGTCACCTTCCCCTTCTCGCGGGGCTTGTACTTGGTCTTCTCGGGGATGACCTCGACGGTGAGGAGTCGTTTCTCGGGAGGCAGCACAATCTCCCGCACCTGCGTGATCACCCGGCCGCGCGCAATCGTGACCGCCTCGACGAAGGTGTTGGGCATATCGCGCTTCTCGAGCTTGAGTTCATACTCCTCCGACTTGCCGTCCATCTGGATGACCTCCAAGGCCTCCGCCACGTTTCCTGAGCCCCGGAGGAAGAGCAGCACAGTCGCGCCCGGCTGGTTGGTGTTGATGAGCAGCCTCGCGGTCTGCCCCGGGGCGTAGTGCTTCTTGTCCAGCACCAGCTCGAGATCGTTGAAGCGCAGGCCCTGTCCCTTGTCCTTCATGCCCCTGACGACAAAGATCGTCGCCCCCTCCTGCTCGTTGCCCTTGGAATCGGTGAGCGTCACGGACAAGCGGTACTGCCCGGCGGCGGGTGCCTTGAAGACCCGCTCTCCTTCGCCGTCCGCTCCGGTCGCGGCCTTCCATTCCTTGACCAGCTCCTCCTTCACCTTGCCTCCTTGGTCGGGAAGGATCTGGAAAAGCTTCACCGTCCCGGCCGCCTTCACGGATTTCCCGTCAAGCGTCTTGGCGGCGAACGACAGCGTCACCGGTTCACCCGGTCGCGCGTAGCCGCGGTCGAGCCAGGTCGTCACCGTGAAGGGCTGGCGTGCCGCCAGCACGCTGCCGCTGCCGACGATCGTCCGGCGCGAGGCATCGACCACCTCGGCGGTGAGCTCGTAGCGATGGTCCATGTCGCCGTGGACCAGCTTCGCGATCGAGGTGTCGATCTCGACCTTCACGGTGCCGTCGGCGTCGACCTGATACTCGCGCTCGAGCACCAGCTCCGGCGGCGTCCACCGGTTGCCGCCCCACCACGGCGGTGTCGGCGGGATGCAACCCCAATCGTGCCAGCCGGGATACCAGGGATACTCCTGCCCGAACCACCAGTAGCCCTTGCCGTAGAGCCAGTCCCAGCGTCCGACCGGGAACCAGCGCTCGGTGTGGCTGTAGCGCTGCACCTTGACCTTCACGGTCGCCTCGGTGACCGGCGCGCCGTGGTAGTAGGTCGCCTTCACCGTCGCCTCGATCGTTTCGCCGAGAGCAACGGGCTCTTTCGGTCCGTCGACCGTCACCTCGTATTCCGGCTTCTTATATTCCTCGACCCGGAAGCTGATGTTGCCAGCCGGCACAACGCCGTCGATCCGGACGTAGTACTGCCCCAGCTTGGCATCCTCCGGGAGTTCGAACTCCATCTCCACCCCACCATACTCGTCCGCCACCAGCGCACCGCTGTCGTGGACCTTGCCGCTGTTCTGATGGTGAATCTCGATCGTGCAGGACTTCCCGGCATAGAGGGACTCGTCGCCCAGGTCGTAACTGGCGGACCGGCTCCAGAACTTGATCTTCACCGGCTGCCCCGGTCGGTACACGGGCCGGTCCGTGATCCCATAGGAGCGATCCGTCTGCCAAGTCTGCCAGTGATGGTCCCTCCAGTAGTAGTTCTGGAAACCCATCAGCGCCATCCGGCCGGCGTCGCCGCGCCCGACCGCCATCCAGCGGAAGTTGTTGTCGAAAGTCCCCTTCTCCAGCTCCAGCAGGCCGTCCTCGCCGACCTCGCGGGTGAAACGCCGGGTCTCGATGTCGAACTTGCGGATCAGGCCCTTGGCGCCCTCGCGCCGGTTGACCTTGAAGCCGAGGAACTCGACCTCGCCGGCGAGGGCCCCGCCCTTGGCCGAATCGCCGAGGTAGTAGATGTGGTTCTCCTTGGTCTGGTGGCGCAGCAGGACCGTGTCCGAGATCCAGACGACGATCCACGAGGTGTTGCCGTCGCCGGCGGTCGCCTTCAGCAGATACGCGCCCGCCTCACCCGTCGGCAGCTTGATGTCGCTCCGGGTGTCCCAGTGCCCCTTGCGGGGCTCCAGTTCCACCTCCCATTCCGCGACCTGCTCCCCGAGATAGCGGCTGCGGTCCTTGTCGACGAGCTGCTGGCCGATCATTCCCGGGTTCACCTTCTCCCAGTCGATCTCCCGCGGATTGCTCTCCAGGTATTCGAAGACATCGTCGACCACGAGATCCAGCTTGATCCGGTGCAGTTCGCAGGCGGCGGTCTCGGCATTCCGATAGACGAAGGGCACGCTCGGCTTCTTGCCGGCACCGAACATCGGGACGCTTTCGAAACGCCCCCAGTCGCCGGTGATCTGCTTGAGCAGCTTCCTGCGGGCATTGTCGGAACCGGGTCCATGACGCTCGATCACCTCCCTCAGCTCCTTCTCAGCGGCGACGAACTGCCGGCGGTCGAGAAAGACCTGCACCAGCGCATCGCCGGCGTCCGCAAGCCGGCTTTCACCTTGGTAAAGCTTTCGGTAGAGCGGAATGAACTGGTAGTCCTCCCGGAGTTCGAAGCGCTTCACGCCATTTGCCAACTTCGCCAAGGTCTCGGATTCCCCGAGAGTGTGCGCCTGGAGGATGCCCTTGTGCTCGTCGGCCCCCTGGGACCGGCCCCACCAGCCGAACCCGGCGAGGGTGCCCACGCCGTAGTTCTGGCGCAGGAAATTGGCCCATTCGAGGTCGAGATAGGCAGCCCGCCTCGGCATCATGTCGGGGGAGGCCTCCTGCATCAGCCGGCGCACTTCGCTGCGGAGCCAGCGCCAGCGTTCGCCGTCATTTGCCGCCGCTTGCCAGCTTTCGGGCACCGAGAAATAGAGCGGATTGCCCTCGTCATCGACCGGGGCTCCCGATCCGCTCGACAATCCCCGGTCGTCGCCGTAGTCCGGCAGGGAATCCAGCGGCGTCTTGACCGCCAGGGCCCAGAGCGTCGACGAGTGGGTCCGGTTCATGCTCACCAGATGGGCCAGCTGGGAAAGGGAGCTGATCTTCGCCTCTGCCGTGGGCGCGTTTTCGATGGCGCGCAGCTGGAGCTGCATGGCGCGGACCCGGTCGCGGGCGCTGGCGTCGATCCAGGCACCCCCGCCCTGGTTCTCGCCCCGCCGGAATTCCCCGTCGAGCAGACGGCCCCAGGCGGGACCATTCTGGTAGGCATTCGCCGCCTGGACGAGCACGTCGTAGTTCTCCGGATGCCTTTCCACCGCGGTCTCGACCAGTTCGTCCTGCAGCGGGGTTTTCTGCAGTTGGCGCAATGACTGGACGGCTGCGGCGAGATCTCCGCCGCTGTTCGCGTCGTCCACTTCCTTCAACAGGACCTCGTAGATCTCGAGCGCATCCTTCCAGTTGCCCTCCTTCTGCAAGGCCTGCGCCTTCTCGCGTTGCTCCGCAGGTTCAGCTCCCATGACGAGGCCAAGGGCCATCGTCGCCATCACCAAAATCAGTTTCCCTTTCATGATTCCAAATAGTCCAACGAACCCCGGAGGCTCCCACCGAGTGAGAGACACCGAGGCGATCCGTTTCTTGGATACTATTGGAAACAATCGGCGCTCCCTGTGACAAGAATCGCCACAGAAGCGCCGGTTCGGCAGACAGGCTCGCGACCTCCGGGAGCTTTCCCCGGATTTTCCCGCCCGGGACGAGACCGGCAGTTAGAACCGGCGGATCGTCGACAGCCCGCCATCGGGCCGGAGCACCTGGCCCGTCATGAACTTTGAGGCATCAGAGAGCAGGAAGGCGACGAGTTCGGCGACGTCGTCCGGCGACCCCACGGCATCCAGCGGATGACGCTTTTCCGCGGCTTCGCGCTTGGCGTCGTTGCCGAGAAGATGACCTGCGAGGGGGGTGTCGGTCAGTGAGGGCGCAATCACGTTGACCCGGATTCGGGGCGCGAACTCGGCCGCCAGGGAGCGGGCGAGTCCTTCCACCGCCGCCTTTGCCGAGGCAATCGACGCGTGGAAGGGCATGCCTTCGGCGACCGCCACCGTCGAGAAGAGCACGATCGAAGCCGAATCCGACTTCTTGAGAGCCGGCAGCGCGGCCCGGATGGCTCGAACGGCACCCAGGAAGTTCGTCTGCAGGTCGTCGAGGAAATCCCCGTCACTCAGACGATGGAAGGGCTTGAGGTTGATCGTGCCCGGAAAATACACGAGTCCCCCGAGCTTCTCCGGCAAATTCAGGTCGGGGGCCGAGGTCGCATCGAATGCCTGGGTTTCGATCCCCAGCTCGCGGACCGCTTCGGGATGGCGCAGCGCCGCCAGCAGCGGCACTCCATTGCCTTGGAGGCGTTTGGTGGTGGCGAAGCCGATGCCGGAATTGCCGCCGATGATCAGGACAGGATCTCTCATAGGCCAACCTTCGACGCCTCACGGGAACGTCAAGCGGGGATCCTGCCGCGAGTAAAACTGAAAAAGGCGGGCGGATTGAGTGGGCCTGATCAGCCTGCGGCGGGCTGTGGCCGGGCCTTCCAGGCCCGTGGCCTTGATCGACGTTCGAGATGCCGGGCCTGGAAGGCCCGGCCACCTGGCGCTGCGCACCAGTTCCCATTGCGCCCTTCTGCCACACCCATCATTTGGAGCTGAGCACGACCTCGCCCCGCCACGCCTGCTCCTTTGGAACCTCGGATCCCAGTGACTCGATCGCATCCAGAAAAAGCCGCGATGCCGGGTCCTCGGGAAAAAAGTCATGCAGGAGCTTCGCCTCCAGGAAAGCCTCGCGGGCAGCCATCAGGTCGCCGGACTCGAAGGCGCCCAAGCCCTCCTGATAGGCGATCAGGTAGGCCTCCTGCCGTTGGCGGAAGGCCTGTGCGGCATCCCCTCGCTCACCCATCACTTCGAACACGCCGATGCCCTGCTTCTTGCCCTTCAGCACGAAGCTCCCCATCCGCCGGGTCAGGAACCGGTCCGGCTCGGTGCACGCGTCCAGCACCGCCTCGGAGACCAGCACCGAAGTGCCGAGCATCTTGTTCAGCCCCTCGAGCCGGGCGGCGGTGTTGGTGGTGTCGCCGATCACCGAGTAGTCGAAGCGGCGGCGACTGCCGAGGTTGCCGGCCAGACCCGGCCCGCGGTTGATCCCCACGCGGGTTCCCAGGACTTTCTCGACCTTGCCTCCGGTGGTTTCGAGAGTGATCGGGCGGGCGCTCGCCCTCTGCATCTGAATCGCCGCATCGATCGCCCGGTCGGCCTCGCGGTCGACCTTGAGCGGGGCTCCCCAGGTCGCCATCACCGCATCGCCGACGTATTTGATGATCGTGCCGTCGTTGTCGAGGATGCCCTCGGTGGCCCTCTCGAAGTAACTGATCAGCGCCTTCGACACCGACTGCGGCGGCAGCCCCTCCGACATCGCCGTGAACCCCTCGAGGTCACTGAAGAGGATGGTGGCCTCGACCTCCCTGCCACCCAGTTCGAGGCTGACCTCGTCCTCATCGATCTGGCGCGCCTGCTCTTCGGACATGTAGGAGCGGAAAGCGCGGCGGAGCTTCCAGCGCGCGGAATATTCGATCAAATAGTGGGCTCCGAGGGCCATCACCAGCACCAGCGGGGCCTGCGCGAAGGCGGGAATGGCCCAGGCGGACTGCACGCCGCCCATTTGCTGGGCAAGCGTTCCCGCCACGCCCACGCCGGTGGCGAGCAGGAGACAGAGCAGGCCGCCGCGGATGGGCGGCAGCAGGCAGGCCAGGCCTGCGAAAGCGAAGGGCAGCAAGACGACGATCCATTTCTCGACCCCGGGATCGAGCCGGACAATCCAGCTTCCTTCGAGTGCGTTGCCCATCGCCGTCGCCTGGATTTCCACCCCGGGCGTCAGCCGCAGCACCCGGGTGCCGGTCGCCGGATCCTCAATCGGGATGGCCGAGTAGGGGGTGAGAAAAAGATCCTTTCCCGCATCGAAACCTCCCGCGTTCTGGCGCGCGCCGACGATCACGATCTTGTCGCGAAAAGCGTCCTCCGGAATGGTTCCGCCGCCGAGGACATCGCTGAGCCGGTAGCCCGGGAAAGTGCCCGCACGACCGTAATGATGGAGCATGGGGGCCGCGATCGACGGTGGATTCTCGTCCCCGGTCTCCAGGCGCCGGACGGCTTCCGCAAGGCTCGGCCGGGGTCCGAAGGGGGTCTCGATCACCGGCAGAACCCGGCGGATCACGTCGTCGGAGTCGCGCGGCACCGCGGTCAGCCCCCACCCGGCCGCCACCCGGCGCAGGTCCGGCGTGGCCAGCAGCAGACTGTCGCGGTCGGAGGAGCCCCCGCGGCTGCGCATCCGTTCGCCGGCCAGGACGACCCGTCCGTGCGCTTCGATGGCGCGGGCAAACGGCTCGTCCTCCTCCGGCCGGGAGTCGTGAAAGAGGATGTCGAAGACGATCGTGCGCGCCCCGACAGCCGTCAGTCGCTTCGTCAGCTCCGCGTGGAAGCGGCGGTCGAGCGGTTGGCTGAGCGGTTGGTCGAGGTCCGTGTAGGTCGCCTCGTCGAGGTAGACGAGCACGAGTTCGTCCGGCGGCTCGCTCTCGGTGAAGCGGAACGGCAGGTCGTAGCTGAGGCGCTGGAGCCCGAGGCCGGGGCCGCGGTCCAGCAACAGGACGCCCATGGTCGAAGCCAGCGCCCCGATGAGGAGTGTGGCACCCAGGCGCTTGAGCCGACGGTTCCAGCGCGGTTTGCTCACCTCGGGTCGCTCGGGGATGTGCGGGGCTGGGTCATCAGGAATGCAGCTGGGAAAGCTCCGCATTGGCCTCCCTCAATCGATCGGCCAGGATCCGGGTCAGGTTGGCCAGCAAGGTGGCCAGCACGTCGGTGCCCATTTTCCGCAATCCGTCCTTGGTGAGTTTCAGCGTCTCGAGATCGCTGTCGGCGCGGATCTCAGCCGAGCGTGGACTGTCGTCGAGCAGGCCCATTTCCCCGAAATTCATCCCCGGGGAAAAGGTCGCGACCCGGCGCTGGAGACCGCCCTCGGTGGTGATCCAGGCACTCGCCTTTCCCCGCATCAGGAAATACATGCCGTCGGGCTCGTCGCCGACATTCATCAGGCTGCTTCCTTCGGGGAAGGCGACCGGCTCGAGGACGCCCCGGATGAACTCGAGCTCCTTCACCGTGAATCCCTCCAGCAGGTAGCAGCACTCGAGTCCGACGCGCTCGGAGCTGTGACGGCGCAGGCCGGCTTCCTCCAGTATTCGGTTCTCGACCTCCTCAAGAGCCGCCGGCATGTCGTCGAAGAACTCCGCCTTGTCGCTGAGGTCGGAAGCCTCCGCCTCGATGATCTCCCGCAGCGACGGGAACCGCTCGCAACGGCAGATCGAGATGCGCCGTCCGGATTCCAACCAGCTCGCGAAGGCCAGTGACAGCACCCCGGTCGCGCTCGAGTCGAGCCGGGTGACATGGGCAAAATCGAGGACCAACTCGCGCACGCCCGCAGCGTCCTCGGTGAGCTGGCGCATCGCGAACTCCGCCGTGCCGAAGTTCAGGTCACCCTGCAATTCAAGCACCCGGACCATGCCGGCCGACTCCTTGAGCTTGCGGGTCTGCGCCTTCGAGCGCAGGCGGCTGGAGCGGGTCTGCATCAGGCTACCGACCCGCCGCAGCACCGAAGTGGAAAGCTGCGGCACCTGGAACATGTGGAGCCCGAACTTGCGGGAGATCCCGCGGCACACCTCGATGCCCCGCACGCTGTTGCCGCAGGGATCGAGACGCGGGGAGAAGACCCCGATGCCGAGCTGTCCCGGCAGCACCGCGAGGATGCCCCCGGCGACGCCACTCTTCGCCGGCATCCCGACATTGTAGATCCATTCGCCCGCCGCGTCGTACATCCCGCAGGAGCCCATCACGCTGAGGATGTTCTCGACGTGCTGGCGACTCACCGCCCGCTTGCCGGTGCATGGATTGACGCCACCGTTCGCAAGCGTCGCCGCCATCATGCCGAGATCGCGGCAGTTCACCGAGATGGCGCACTGCATGAAATACGCCTCGAGACAGTCCGTCGGATCCTCCTCGAGGATGTCGAAGTTCCGCAGCATGTAGCCGATCGCGCGGTTGCGATGCCCGGTCTCGCTTTCCGAGCGATAGACCGATTCGTCGATCGTCAGTTCGCGACCCGCGTAAGTCCCGAGCACCTGCTTGATCCGGCCGACGACTTCCTCGACGCCGTCTCCCGCCACCATCGAGTTCGAGGTGATCGCCCCGGCGTTGATCATCGGGTTGGCCGGCTTGCCGGTGCCGGGCCTGAGGCTGATCGCGTTGAAGGCCTCGCCGGACGGCTCCATCCAGACCTTTTCCAGCACGGCGTCCTTGCCGTGGTCGTCCAGCGCGATGCCGTAGACGAAGGGCTTGGAAATCGACTGGATGGTGAACTGCTGACCGCATTCGCCGACCTGATAGACCTGCCCGTCGGCGGTCACCAGGCAGACGCCGAACCATTCGGGATCGGCCTTCCCCAGTTCGGGAATGTAGGTTGCGACTTCACCGCCGCGGTTTTCCATCAGTTCGGCATGGAGGCCTTCCAGTATCTTTTGAATCGGGGGCAGGGGTGCGTTCATGGGTCGTGGGATCGTCGGAACGGAAGTCGTCAGGGAGCGGTGGATAGACTGCGGTCGTGGGTGATGACCACCCGCCCGAAGCGCGTGTTCGAGGCACTGATCGGTTGGGTGTCGGGAATCACCAGGTAGTCCGAAGTGCCGTCGGCCTTGGTCAGGGTCCGCAGGGTCAGGACATTGGTGCCGGTGGCAAAGTCACCGAGGTCGTTGGCGACCTGGACCTCGTAGCGGATGCCATCCGCCACCGCGCTGACATACACCTCGAACTCGGCGAATGTGTCCTGCGAGGGATTTTGCACCATCCGGATCGGCGCGAGGTAGTCCGACACGCCAGGATCGCGGTCGAGCGCATACTCCACCAGCGCCTCGAGCGAGTCCCGGTCGTCGTCCGCGGAGTCGCTCCCGATGCCGTTGTCCCGAAGCCAGATCTCGTAGCTCGAGAGCGGCTCGTAAACCACCGAGTAGGTGTTCGTCGCCCCGGAGTTGACCTGTTCCTTCAGATAGAACAGGGGCTCCGGCGTCGCATAACCCGGCACGTCGCTGAAGCTCACGGTGAAGCTCTCCCAGTTCGAGTTGAAGGCGACGCGGTCGCCCGGCATGACATTCGTGTAGCCGCTGCCGACATCCGGCGTGATGCTCCAGCGCGCGGCGGCCAAGGTCTCGTTCGGCGTGATCTGGACGGCCAGCGTGGTGAAGCCTCCGAGCCCGCCGAATCCGACCAAGGACGAACTGCTGTCGAGCACCTCGTCGTTTCCGGACGCCGCGTCCTCGCCGTCCTTGATCATCCGGGTCACGTCCTGGTCGATCACCCGATAGACGGCGCGTCCCTGCCCCGCGAGAAGAACCGCGGCCGGGTACGGTGCCGGAGCGCCCGCGGGTTGGACGAAGAGCGCACTGCCGCTGGCACCCCCGTCTCCGGACAGTTCATCCGTGGAGTACAGCTTGGGCGGGGAATTCGCGTCCAGCGGGGTGAGCGGCTGCAGCAGGTCCTTTTCGAAGAGAGTCCCGCGCTGGGGAAACGGCTGGCTGCGCTGAGGATAGCCCACGGCGAGCTTCGGCTCGGTACCCGTCAGCCAGTTCTTCTGCGCCGAGGATTCAAGAAACCCGGCTTCCCCACTGGTCCAGGCGTTGTCGGTGTTGAAATAGAGCACCGCGAAATCGACCTCCTGATCGTCGTCCGGCAGCGAGGTCACTTCATCCGGCACGGTATCGGGTGCCACGAGCTTGGCGTAGCTGGTGCGGTAGAGGATGCCACGGGGACTCACCGGCTCCGCCTGATACTCGCCCTGCTGCTGACGCGGAAACCACTCAACCTCCTCGAAGGTGAGGCCGTTCTCGTCGAAGAACAAGTGGGCGGCGGTGAGGACGACGCGCTCCGAGACCACGGTGCCCGTTCCCCTTCCCAGCCGGGTAAGGATCATGCCGGTGAAGTGATTGGGATTGCCGAGTTGCTGCGGGGGCACGACCTGCTCGAAGGTTTTGGCCGGATCGTAACTGGCGAGCTGCTGGTAGCCGCTGGAGGTGAAGTGCGTCGTACCGGACACCACGGTCACGAGTCGCGACGGCGGGGTCGCGAACCCGGCCACCGGCTTGAACTCGATGCGGTAGGTGCCAAGTGGAAGACTCACATCGGAGAAGTCGGCAATGCCGTCGTTGTTCTCGACCGCGTTGCGTAACGACGTTTCGCCGACCAGTCGCCAACCGAAACCCTCCGCATTCTCGGGAAAGCCGATGATCCCGTTCTCGGCCGGTAGCGACGGCGGATCGATGGCGGGGCTCAGCGTCGTCGTGCCATCGCTCTCGGTTAGGATCAACTCGCTGAGAATTTCGGGCGAACCCGGATAGGCCAGCATCTCGAGCCGATAACTCGCGTCGGCGAGGATGCCCTGGGTGATCGTGTGGCCGCTGTCGTGCCACTCGAACTCCGAGGAAAGCCGCCACTTCGCCCCGGCCACCGGCAGGTTCACCGTGAGTGTATTGCCGGTGGTATCCGCCAGCGGGTCGGGGGCGACCTGGGCGAGCGACACGATCACATCGACGGTGTCGCTGTTCACGACTCCCTGGTCATCGGTCACGGTCAGCGTGACCGTCGTCGTCCCGACCGGGAAACGGGCGCTGACCGTTTCGCCGGTCGCGCTGCCACCATTCCAGTTCCACTCCCATGAAACGATGCTGTCTTCAAGATCCGAGGAACCGCTGCCATCCAGCAGCACCTCCTCGGAACCGAGCGGCTCGATGATCTCGTAATCCGGCGCGGGGCCCCGGACGATGGTGTCCACCGCCGGAATGTCCGCACCGGCATCCGCCAAGGGCTCGAAGTTGGCATCCGGGTCGAGGCCGGCGAAATTGCGGTAGATGTAGGCTCGTCCATTCCCCCGGACGATGGACGAATCAAAGGCCTCGGGCGCTCCGACAATGAGATGGTTGCCATCGTGATCCAGGGACGCCTCCCTCAACCCGAGATAGGAGCTGCTGGCGACCCCGGGGTCGATCGAGGTGTTCATCGGCAGATAGCCCGATTGCTGCCAGGTCCCTCCCGTTAGAAGATACGTGTAGACCGCCCCACGGAGCCCGCCGGCGGCTTCCGACCACGCCGCCACGGCAAGCGCCGCGCCCTCCAGCGCGATGCTTGAGCCGAAGCCGTTGGCCGGTGAAGCAATCTTTTCCACGCGGCTCCATGCGCGGGTGTCCGACATGGCGTCGTAAACGAGCGAGTAGCGGTAGAGCGCCCCCGATTTCACGCCCTCGTCGTCCCCCGATGCTCCGACCAGCAACTCGGTCTCGCCGATGTCCACGGCATACGCAAAGCGGTCGAAGGGGGTGATACCAGGGTCGCTGACGTTGTCGCTTTCGAAGTGGGTCACGAAGCTCCACGCTCCCGCGGCATCACGCTCATAGACGAAGGCCGCGCCCGAATTGAGGTTACCCTGATAGACCTTGCTTCCAACCACCGCGAAGTCTCCGTGAATCGCCACTGCGACCCCGAAGCCCGGAGATCCTTCGGTCGTGGCAAAGGCCGGTGGATTGATCTCCGCCACCTGCTCCCACTCGCCTGCGACCAACTCGAACACGAACGCCCGTCCGTCATTCGAGTTCGAAGTCGGCGCCCCCACGATCAGCAAGTCGCCGTCCCGGTCCATCGAGAGGCCGAAATCCCCGTCGGACTCGAGACCCGTGCGCGGGAAACCGGTCGCCGGATCCACCGGCACGAGGCTCGCGTGGTAATTCCAGTTTCCGTTCGCCTTCCGGTAGACCTCGACCGACCCGGGCGCGCCGGATCCATCGCTGTTGTCGGACGGCGCCCCCACCAGGGCCTCATCGCCCTCGACCAGAACCGACTCCCCCTGGCGCAGCGCCATGGGCAGCGGAATCTGCTGCCAGTTCCCGGTGACGTCCTCAAGCAGGTAGCTCGCCCCGAGCACCGTGCCGCCAAACTCCTTCTCGGGAGCACCCACCAGCGCCACCCCGTCATCGATCGACACCGCCGCACCAAACATGTCCCCGTACTCGCCGTCCGCCGCCGTGATGATGTCGGGCTGCGGATCGGCATCCAGGAGGGAAAAGTGGAAGGAAGTCTGACGCGACAAGCCGTTGGCATCGATCACTTCGAGCGTGACCGGCTGACCCTGCGCCGCCTCGGTCAGCGTGATCGTTCCGGATTGGCCGTTGAAGGACCCGCCTGTCCAGCGCCACGTCCACGACACCACCGGAGCATCCTGGGAAAGGACCGAACCGCTGACATTCAGTCGAACGGAGCCGTCGGCATCGACATCGACCACCGACCGATCCACTCCGGCATCGATCAGGGGCGGCTGGATGATGTCGACGTTGATGGTGTCCTTGGCCACTCCCCCGCGTCCGTCGGTCAGCACCAGTTCGATCGACGTCACCGAAGCCGGAATGTCGGCGAAGGTCCGCAGTCCCGTCGCGCTGCCCCCATCCCACAACCAGGTGGCGGTGAGGCTGTCGGGACCGTCGGGGTGACTCGAGGCACCACCATTGAGGAAGACCCGCACCGGAGAACCGTCGAAGCTCGTGGTCGCGATGTCCGATCCGGCATTGGCCGTCGCCTCGACCGCGACCCGGTCCTCCCCGGTGGACCCATCCATGAGCAGGCGGACCGAGGAGCCGTTGATGATCGCCGCCCGACCGGATTCAAAATCGCCCGCCCGGGTGAAGGAGCTTACCAAGGGAGGCCTCCCCGCACCCGCGAACCCGGTCCAGTCGGAAGCCGACAGATCTCGTTCGTAGAGTCGCAATGCCGCGTTCCCCGATGCGATCAAAGCGGTCGAATCGCTGTCGAGATGCAGGCCGTTGATGAAGGAAAACTCAGAGAACGAATAGCTGATCTCGGTCTGCACCCAAGTGGAAGCGATCTCTTCGATCACCACGAATGTCGCGGGTGCCGTGGTCCGCGCCAGGATGGTCCCGTTCCTGAGGTCGAGCTCGGTGTCTTCGAGGAAGCGGGAAATCGACGTTGGAACGCTCGGGTCGTAGAAGATCGACTCGTCGAAGCTCCAGCTTCCGCCCGCCCGGCGGAACACATCGAGCCGGCGACCGACGTAACTGCCGCTGAAGAGTTCGATGCGCTTGGCAATCACCATCAGGTCGCCTTCGACCGCAAGCACATCCCCGTAACGAGCCCCGACCCCGAGTCCATCGCCGGGCTGCAGGGAGGTGGCATGGGTCCATGTGTCCGCCGTCCATTCGAACACATCGACCCGGCCGCCATCGGTCGCCGAGCCATCGTTGTTCCCGTCGCCGATCACCACCGTGTCGGAGGTGAAGGCGAAGGTCTTGCGGCTGCCGTCCACCGGAGGCAGGGAGCCGACGATCGTTTGGCCGGTCCCGATCCACGCGCCGCCGCTCCATCGGTGGACGGTGAACCCGGTAAGATTGGTAAAATCGCCGCTGACGATGGTATCGGAATCGACAAGAGCAAGGTCGGGTCCGCCCGGAGTGATCGGCGACTCCACCCAGGTGCCGGCCGTCAGTCGAAAGACCTCGGTGCTTGCCGCATCGGAGCCGTCCACCAACAGGGTGTCACCCGCCAGGTAGGTGTCGTCGATGCCTCCCGTGAATCCGGCGAAGTCCTTGAACAGGCCGGTCTCCCGGCGCAGGACCGTCAGGTTCAGGGTGTCCACGGCAGTATCGCCCGCTCCGTCGGTCACCGTCAGCGTGACCGGGATCGCCAGGTCATTCGCCGGGAAAATCACATCCACGACCTCGCCGCTGGCGCTGCCGCCCGGCCAGGTCCAGTCCCACGACGCGATGGTGCCGGTGGCCGGCTGCGAGGCACTGCCATCGAGGCGCACCAGAACCTGATCGTCGTCATTGAGATCGGCAATCTCGACATCTCCACCCGCCACCGCCGATGGCCCGGCCTCGAAGAGTGCGGTGATCGTGAGGTCACTGGTAACCAGCGAAAAGTCGGTGTCCCAACCGGCAAACCGCCAGCCTGGATCCGCGGTGATCACCGGCTCGACCACCGGGTCGAGGACGCTGACAAACTGGGTCAGTGGCCCGCCCCCGGTGCGCGTTCCGTTGGTTCCCTCGACGAAGGTGAGTTGGAAGATCTCGGGCACATACTGAGCGGTCACGACCATCGGTCCGATCACGGTCGAGAAGTCGAGATTCCAACCGGCGAAAAGCCAGCCTGGATCGACCCCAAAGGTTGGCGCCTCGGCCGAAGTCCCGGCCTCAACAGTTTGAAGGAGGTCCCCCCCGGTCAGTGTTCCGAGATCGCCCAGATCGAAGCTGACGTAGTAGCTCAGCGGAACGGCCTCGATGGCCGACTGGTCGCTCCCGGCCGTGCCGGGCGAACCCAGGTCGATGTTGCCCGGGTCGTAGCCGGGCTCCGTCGCGATTGCCTTGGCCCATGCGGGAAACTCCTTGTTGTCATCGTCGACCGTTCCGGTGAACACGTGAGCGACCCCGTTGTAGCTCGCATCCGGAAAGAAAGTCCCGAAGACGACATTCACATGGTCGACCTCCACGCCCTGGTCATCGACCAATTGCAGCCCACTACCGCCGGACAGGAAATCGAAGTCATCGTAGTCGTAATCGGCGGTGACCCCGGTCGCGAGCGTGCCTCCGAGGTCGGCGGTCTGCCCGAGCAGCGCGTAGGTGCCCGGGGCGACCACCACGGACCCCGAAATCGTGTGGCCGGTGGTGGTGTTGGTCTTGCGGATGCTCCATCCGTCCAGGTCGATGGACGTCGGCCCCGCGTTGAAGATCTCGATGTACTGGCCGATCGAGTTCCCCGAACCCTCCGGCGCCATCATGAACTCGGTGATCACGACCTTGCCGCCCGGAGCCGCAGGCAGACCGTCGGTCGAGGCCAGGTAGTTGCGGAAGATGCTTCCGGTCTCGGTCCCCGCCAGCAACTCGTCCTGCGGATCCACGTTGGGATCCGCGGTCCCGCCATTCCAGAAGGTCACGCTGCCCGCCGGCCCCGGACGGTCGGTGAAGAGCAGCTTGCCGGTGCCCCGCGGGCTCCCGAGGGTGGCCAGCTCGATGGTACCGGCCGCGACATTCGGCTCGGCCGTGTCGTAGCCCCCCGAAAAATCGCGGAAGTTGATTCCGGTGAAGGTCTGGCCGCGGAAGTTCCCGTAGGGCCCGTTGAGAACCGGGTGATCGATGTCCGGGACCACCCAGGTGTCGAGCGAGACGAAGTAGTCCGCCGTGGAGGTCGAGCCGACCAGCGAGGCCATCGCCCCGTCGGCCGGATGCGCGAACACGTCGTTGCCGGTGACCAGCAGGTGCCCGCCCGCATTGACGTAGTTCTCGAGGCCCGCGGCGACATTGGCCGGAATCACCGAACCGACCGACTGAAACCCGGTCTCCGAGTAGACGATCACGGCGAAGGAGTCGAGGAAGGTGGCATCGAGCAGGTTGGCGTAATTGTTGTCATACTCCTCCTCGCGCAGGGTCACGTCGTAACCTTCTTCGCGGAGTTCCGACGCCAGCGTCCGGAAACCCTGCTGGTCACTGATCAGCAGGACCTGGCCAAAAAGCGACGGCACGACAAACCATGCCAGGAAGGTGAGGAGAACTTGGGTTTGGGAAGGCATTTTGATGCTGGGTTGACTCCGAGACCGGGGGTTCACCGGCGGGAGCGGGAGTCTGGGACGGGCTTTCCACCGATCTAGATGTCGAGCCGGAATTCCATGTAGAAGGTCCTTTCGCGGGGCTGTTCGGGGAGCGTGATGAGCGGGTTGAATCGGTAATCCCGATCCGTGAGGTTAAGCACGCCGAGTTCCAACGCGCCGCGATTTTTCAGGAATCGCCTGCCCACCGCGCAGTCGAGCTGCGTCCATGAATCTCCGGGCCGGACCGGTGCGTAGCCCTCGTTGTCCTGCGAAAGAAACCGTCCGCTCAGGCGGCCATACCAGCCGCTCGGGTGGTTGTAGATCACGTAAGCCTCGGCATCGTGGAGCTGCGACGATTCGTCCGACCGGAATCCGGCCACCCCCGCCGCCGTCAGCGCCGGGAACGAACGGCTCAGCTCGGCCCGGGCGAAAGTGTAGCGGGTGCCGATCGACCACGCATCGCCGACGAGCTTGGTGGCGTGGAAGGCCCCACCCCATTCCTCGTAGTCGAGATCCTCCTCGATCTGGAGCACCCGGTCGAAGGCCAGGGTGCCGCTGTCGATCCCCAGCACCCCGACCCCGCGGGCCGCCTCGGCACGGCGAACGAAGCCTTCCGCCCCGAGATAGGTGCGGCCCGGCAATTTCCACAGGACGCTCGCCCCGGCCGTGTCGAAAAGCGGCGCTGAGAGTCCGCCGACTTCCGACTCGTTGATCAGGGTCCGGAACGACTGGGTGAAGCCGGCCACCTGTGTCGGCTCGAGCCTCACACTCTCGTCGAAGGTCGCTCCGCCCAGCGAGCGGGCATAGCCGAGCCGCATCGTGAACTCGTTGCACGGCGTCCAAACCAAGCCCGCCTTCGGCAGCAATTCGGAGCGGCTTTTCCGCTCCGCCGAAACCGGTGGCACGCTGGGGTTGAGCGGATAGTCCTGGGTATCGAAGGCGAGCCCGAGCGTGCCCCACAGGCCGTCAACCAGTTCCCTCGTGTAGTAGGCGTAGCTGACCCATCGCTGATAGTCCGGCGCGGCGCGAAGGGTGAAGGGATCGCCCGGAAGAATGCCGACGATCGGCTGCATCGAAAGCGTGTTCTCGGTCTCGAAGCGGCCCGAGTCGAAGCGGGTGCCGATCAGGAAGGTCTGCCGCTCGTCGCTCCAGATGTGCTGCAACTCGCCGAAAAAGACCTCGGTTTCGCGAAGCTGGTCGATATCGCTCGGAAAGCCGATCGGCGTCGATACGGCCGGTGCCAGGGGATCGATCAGCATCGCGAAGGAAGTCGTCGACCTGTTGGAGATCCGCAGGCGGTCGGTGAGCAGGCCGCCGAGCGCCAGCGTCCGACTGCCCGGCGACCACTCGTGCTGGTAGCCGATGATCGCCACCGGTGCCTGCTCCTGCTCGACGCGGTAGTCCGGGTCGAAGGTCGTCGGATCGTAAAGCTGCCGCAGGTCGCCTCCCCGGAAGCGCTGGAACTTGAAGTTGAAGTAGAGGCTGTCGCGATCGCTGAGGGCCTGCTTGTACTGCAGGTAGGCGGTGTAGCGCTCGACGTCCCGGTTGGGACGGTCGCCGTCGGCGAGGAAGATGTCGTAATCGAGCGCCACGCTGCTCCGGTCGAAGCGACCCTGCAGCGTCCCGGTCGAAAGAAACTCGCCGTCGCCCCGCCAAAGGCTGCGGTTGGAAATGCCGAAAGGACTTACCGGAAACAGGTTGGTGTATTCCTGCTGCGAGATGTTCTGCGCCAGCAGGTCGGTCCCGGCCGGGGACAGCAGGTTGGCGAGCAGCAGCTCGTTGAACCAGGGCGTCTCATAACGCAGCGACACCCGACGCGGGTCGCGCAACGCATCGACGCTGTTCGACAGGAACAGGTGGGCGGCGGGATTGAGGTAGTCGCTGACCACCGACCGCCGCGCCTCCTCGAGGCTGGTCCCGGTCATGCCCGCATTCTCATACAGGGCGGCCAGGTTCGCCTCGCGCACCGCGCGGTCCTGGTCGAGCAGGAAGCCGGAGCGATAGATCGCCCGGTTGTCGTTCAGCTCGATGGATCGTTCGAGGTTGGCGATTCCCTCGTTGAATCGCGACTGCCTCTGCTCGAGCAGGGCCTGATAGAGAGGGGCGGTGGGGTCCCCCGGGTCGAGCTGACCCGCCAGGCCGAGTTCGTGCATGGCGCGTTCGTCCCGCCCCGTCTCCGCAAAGGCCTTGCCCAGGTAGCTCCGCAGAAAGGCACGGTTCGGCTCGACCGCCGCCGCGATGGTCATCGAGCGCAGTGCCTCATCCGGCATCGACGACTGGAAAAAGGCCAGACCCTGGCCGAGCCACGCGTTGCCGAGCGCGGGATCGATTTCGAGCGCGCGGGCGAATTGCTCCCGAGCCTCCCGAATCCGGTTCCCCGCCAGCGCAAAGTAACCCTTTAGCGAAATCGCCTGCGCATTGCGCGGGCTCAAGGCAAGCGCCTGCTCAACGGCTTCCTCCGCCACCTCGTTCCGCCCGAAACCAAACTCCAGCTCGGCGACACGAGCCCACGCCATACCGAATCGCGGCGAGAGCCCGACCGCTCCCTTCGCCGCTTCCAGCGCCCCTTCCAGATCCCCGGCCGACTGAAGCGCATACGACAGCGCCATCCGCCCTTCCGGCGTCTCCGGGGCCACCACCCCGTTCATCTGTGCCGCCGGTGTGCGGACCACCTCCATCAACAGCCGCAAGGAATCGGCGACCGCGCCCCCTCCGGCCCGCTTCAGGTTCTCATCGACCTCGTCGATCCGACCGCTCGACAGCTTCACGGCGGAGGCAAACAGATGCTCGTCGCGGCCGGTCGGCGGTGGCAGCAACTCCAGTGCCTGCAGCAGGTCGCCCGCGGCATAGGCCTTCCGCGATGCCGCAAAGGCGGGGCCCAGCCCCGCAAAGCCCGCCGGATCGGCGATCCCGGGGTAATACAGGAACCACTGGATGTCTTCGGACGCGTCGAGCACGGCGGTCTTCCGCGGCGCGCGACCCGGCTCGGCGACTCCTTGTTCGCCACTCGCCAGCTCCACCGCCCCGAACGCATTCGACAGGCCGACCGCGCCGTCGATCATCGTCACCACCGTCGTGCCGTTGTCGCCGACCTCGATGACGAATTCGGTGCCCCGGATGTTGAGGCTGGCCGTCGGCGTCTCGACGTCCGCCTCCTTGTCGGTGCGACTGAAGAAATAGGCCGCCCCTTTCGAAAAATCGATCCGGCTGCGCTGATCCTGCCCGGGCTTCGGCGGCTGCAGGCGGAGCACGGTCAGCTCGCTGACCCGCAGCACCCCTCCGGTGGCAAGCTCGATGCCGGCGCGACTCAGCTCACCCGTCCGCACCTGCTCCTGCCACCCGATTTTCTCACCCAGCACCGCCTTTCGCCAAGCGGTGCGCGCCGGCGACCGCTCCACCTGGTTCTCCACCACCACCAACTCGCCCCCATCGCCCGACTGACCGAAGACGTTGCCCGGCATCCCGCAAAGAGCCAGCGGGAGCCACAGCAACAAGCGGATGCGCATCGGGCAGCGTCCCCGAATCCATTTCCCCAACGCCAGCCAATTCCAACAAATGTAACGATCTTGGCACATGGCTGACGGGCTTTTCGAGGCGCGGAGCCATCCCGGAAGCAATGATGGGTTTGCTGCGAGAGGACCGTCGCAAACACCGATGAAGCTCGAAGGGTGCCAATCGTCTCATTATCAACGAATTCATGCCCTTCGGGGCTCCGATTTCCCAGGACCTGATCGAGTCGGCGGGAGGCTGCGGCGTCATTCGGGCCGACCGGAGGACGCCCCGTCGAGCAGGGCCTTCATGTATCCCATCGTGTAGGCCATGCCGGCGTGCCAGGGGGCCTCGCAGCTCATCTGCGGGGCGTGGTCGGGAATCAGGACTCCCTCGTAGCGGTTCTTCCGCAGGATTTCCATGATCCGCCGCATGTCGATATCGCCCTCGTCGATGAAGGTCTCGGTGTAGTGCGGCACCTTGCCCCGGACGTTGCGGAAATGGATGTAGGCGATGTCCCCCTGCCGGCTGTGATGGTCGCAGGCCTCGTAAATGTCTCCCTCGCTCATTTCCGCCAGGGTGCCGAGACAGAACTCGAGCGCGTTGCTGCGGCTGGGCACGAGGTCGACCAGGCGCTGATACATCGCGGGCTGATAAACGAGCCGCGGCTGCCGGCGGACCCGCGGCAACGGAGGATCATCCGGGTGGGCGGCAAGGCGGACTCCGGCCTCCTCGGCCACCGGGACCAGTTCGCGGAGAAAGAACTCGAGCCGGCTCCACAATTCCTCGTGGTCGATCTCGGGCAGCATCCCTTCCGGCGCCTCGCCGTCGTAAACCATGTTCCAGACCATGCCCTTGGGAATGGGCGCGGTGCTGGACTCGGCGGCGCCGTCCATGCCCACCGTGCGGGCCCCGCCGCGGGTGCCGTTGCCGACCGTCCGGCCCGCCACCCCGGCGATGCTGAAGTTGTAGCCGAAGACCGGGATCCCGGCCGCACCGACGTTGCGGATGATCTCCTTCAGCCGCTCGATCTGCGCCGCCTTGCGCGGACCATCCAGGAGAACGTCGTGCCAGTGGGCGGGATCGAAGTTCTCGATCGCCTCAAGCTCGAGGCCCGCCGCCTTGAGTTCCGCCTTCAGCGACCGGAGCGATTCCTCCGACCACTCCTCGTCCGGGGTGCCCCCGGCGATTCCCCAGCCCCCGTGGGTGTCGCCGATCGGCTGGTCCTCGCCGTGCTCCCGCGAGCCCCGGTGAAAGTAGTCGACCAGGTGGACCACCGCGTGGGTCGCCCCGCACTGGACGGCGAAGTCGCAGTGCTCGCGGTTGAGCATGTGGCGGTAGAATCCGAATCCGAGCTTCATGGGTGATGAAGTTAGAAGCCGATGGCCGCACCGCCGTCGACCGGCAGACAGACTCCGGTGATGAACTTCGCGGCCGGCGAGCAGAGATAGGTGGCGGCCCGGCCGACATCCTCGGGGTCGCCGAAGCCTCCGAGCGGCGTCCGGCCGAGGATCTTCGCCTTGCGCGCCGGATCGGCATCGACCGCCTGGTGCATCATCTCGCTGTGGATCCAGCCCGGGGCGATCGCATTCACCCGCACGCCCCGCGGCCCCCACTCGGTGGCCAGCGTGCGCACCATCCCGAGGTGGGCCGACTTGGCGGCGGAATAGGCCACCACCCCCGGAAACCCGAACAACGAGGCCATCGAGGCGATGAAGAGCACCGAACCCCTGCCCCGCTCGAGCATGCCGCGACCAACCGCAGTCGTCAGGGCGTGCGCACCGAGCACATGGACGTCCAGCAACTTCTGAAACTCGGGCGGCGTGACCTCCTCGGCCGGCTTCTTGAGGTGGACCCCGGCATTGTTGACGAGGATGGAGACCGGTCCGATCTCGCGCTCGATGCCCGCCACCAGGTCGACCGCGCCATCGGTCTCGGTAACGTCGTGAACGCGACGGGAGGCGTGGTACCCCAGCTCCCCCACGGCGCTCGTGAGCGCCTCTTCATCGCGGCTGCACAGCACCACCCGCGCACCGGCCTCGACGAAGCATCGGGCGATGCCGAAACCAATGCCGGTCGCGCCGCCGGTCACCAGCGCAACCTCGTTTTCCAGGCTGAAGGGATTGGTCATGAGAACAACTGGGTCAGGTCGGTGACGAGCCCGCGGAGGGCGAGAAAACTCATGATCAATGAAAAGGCGGCGATCAACCCCAGCAGCAGCCATTCGACCCGGCCCGGGCGGGGCGCGCCGGTCCGGTCCGGGTGCGCGGAAAGCCAGATCAGTCCCAGCAGGGCCAACGGCATGACCAGCGAGATCCCCGCCTGGGAAAGCAGCAGCAGGAACACCGGCCGGGTCTCAAGCACCGCCCCGAGGATGCTGACCGCGGTGAGCAGCAGGAAGATGATGCCCAAGGCCCGGGTGCGGGGCTCCCGCGGGCTGCCCCGCATGTCGCGGGCGAGCCAGGGAATCACCATCATGTTCGGCATGTGCGACGAGATCCCCGCGGCAAGCACGCCGACCACGAAGATCGCCATCGCCGCGTCGCCGAACATCGGGTGCAGCATGGGAATCATCTCGGCGATCGAGTTCATCTTCAGCCCCTCGGCGTGCAGGGTGGCGGTGGCGGTCAGCAGCACCGCCGCGCTCAACACGAACATCATCGAGGCACTCACCAGCGCGTCGCGCTTCTGCATCGCCCATTGCTCCATCGTCCACCCGTGTTCCTTGACCTGCCCGCTGCGGATGAGAAAGGCGAAGACCGACACGGTGGTGCCGACCATGCCGGCGAGAATCACGAAGGGGCTGGTGTCGCTCCCCTCCGCCGCCCCCGGAAGCCTCGGGACGAAGCCCTGCAGGGTGGGCCCGACGCCGGGGAAGAAGCGGATCGCCGAACCGATGAAGGCCAGACCCATGAGGCCGACCATCACGCCCAGCATCGCCTCGAGCCGACGCGGTGTGCCGACCCAGATCAGGACCAGCACCACCGCCGCGATCGCGATGCCGGTCGCGACCCGGTTGACGGCGATGCCTGCCAGCTCCTGAAATCCCACCGCCACCACATCCACCAGCAGGCCCATCATACCCATCAGCGCGGAGAGGATGATGATCCCCAGCGCGGTCCACAGCGTCCACGCATAGACCGGGTGGATGTGCCGGTGGTAGGCCTCCATCGCGGTCATCCCGCTCGACATGGTGAAGCGGCTGAAGAAGTTGATCAGGTACCAGGTGATCAGGCAGCTCACCAGCACCGCCCACAGCATCCCGGTGCCGTAGTTCGCCCCGGCCTTGCTCATCGCGGTCAGGCTGCCGGTGCCGATGTTGTAGCCGATCAGGAAAATGCCCGGCAGCAGGGAGGCAAGCCAGTGCTTCGGCGATCCGGACATCGGCCTTGTCTATCAGCCCGCCACCCGCATGACCAGCCAAGGCGTTGCGGACTCCCTCGCATGGAGAAGGGCCTTCCAGGCCCTTCTCCATATCTACTAAGCGAACACGTCCTTGATCGGCGAACCCTTGTCGGAAATGCGGAAAGGCCGCTGGCTCGGAGACATGACCACCAGGTCGTGCGGGATGCCGAGGGCGTGGGCGATGGTGGCGTTGAAGTCCTGCGGGGAAACCTCGTCCTTCTTCACCCGCGAGCCGGTCGAGTCGGTCTCACCGTACTTGAAGCCGCCCTTGACCCCGCCACCGGCGAGCAGGCAGGTGAAGGCCGAGGGATGGTGGTCGCGCCCGTCGTTGTGCTCGGTCTTGATCTCCGGCGTGCGCCCGAACTCGGTCGCCACGACCACCAGCGTGTCCTTGAGCAGGCCGCGCTGGTCGAGATCGCTGATGAGCGCCGCGTAGGCCTGGTCGAACTCCTGGCAGCGTCCCTCGACGCCGGCGAAGTTGTCGTAGTGGGTGTCCCACCCGCCGAGCTGGACCTCGACGAAGCGGACCCCGTGCTCGACCAGCCGGCGTGCCAGCATGCAGCCCTGGGCGAAACGGCCGCCACCGTAGAGGCCCTTCGACGACTGCGGCTCGTCGTTGATGTTGAAGGCCTTCAGGTCGTCGCTGTTCATCAGGCGGATGGCTTCCTGATAGAGCTCCTCGTAGGCCTTCACGTCGGCGTTTTCGTAGCGACCGTGGAACTGCTTGTTGAGCCGGTCGGCCAGCGCCAGACGGCGGTCGAAGTCACCCTTCGACACGTTTGCGGGTTTATGGCTGTCCTTGAGGCCCTCGCTCGCGCTGCCGATGGGAGCGGCGGCGTACTTGGCCCCGAAGAAGCCGCCACCGGTCAGGTCCTGTGACGAGTCGATCGCGACGTAGCCGGGAATCTCGGGATTCAGGCGTCCGCCGAGCTTGAGCACCCAGGCTCCGAGCGAGGGATGCTTGATCGTCCCGCGCATCGGATAGCTGGTGTGCATGATGTAGGAGCCCTGCTCGTGGGCGCCCTGCTTCGAGCTCATCGAGTTGACCACGCAAACCTTGTCCATGACCTGCGCGGTCTTCGGCAGGTGCTGGCCGACGAGGATGTCGTCGGCCTTGCTCGGGATCGCCTCGAGCGGACCCATGACCTCCTTCTTGTTCGGCTTGGGATCGAAGGTGTCGAGATGGCTCATGCCGCCGGACATGTAGAGGTAGATCACGTTCTTCGCCTTCGCTCCCGCCGAGGCCGGCGCGGCGGTGGCGACACTGGCTCCGAACATCGGCGCGAGGTGCACGCCGAGATACCAGCGCGCGGCGTTGGACATGAAATGGCGCCGGGTCAGCTCGTCGTGACGGTTGTTTTCAATCTCACTCATCGGTCGAAGGGGCTCATTGGACAAAGAGGAACTCGGAGGACATCACCAGCGCCGAGACGATGTTGCGGTAGCCGGCATCGCCGGCGGCCTTCACCTCGTCGAGCATCCAGCCCATCTCCTCGTCGGACGGCGGACGGCTGAGGATGGCGATGTAGAGGCGGCGGATCTTTTCATGGTCGGTGCTCGCGCCCTCGAGGCTCTTGTAAAGGTGGGCGTCGGCATTGTTGACCAGTTGTTCCTGCACGAAGCCGTTCATCAGCGCCAGCACCTGGCCGACGTTCGGCTCGCGGCTGTGCGACTCGATCACCTCGCGGTCGGCCTGGCCGAAGAGGAACAGCAGGTGGTCGCGCGGCGCCGGACTCGGCAACTCACTGGCCCGCACCTGGGCGTTGCGACCGTAGCTGCGGCCTGCCGACTGCATCGACATCATGTCGTCGCCGCCCTTGCTGCCGCCCTTCTTCACGGCGGCGAGGAACTTGTTGAAGTAGCGGCGCATCTCCTGCTCGGAGTCGATCGCCAGCACCTCGTCGGAGAGCTGCTTCATGTCCTTGCCCTCGAAGTTGACGACCTTCCCGCCAACGCGGATGCGGTTGTCCGCGCTGCGCCGCGGCTTGGTGTCGGGATTTCCGCCCGCCAGCGTGATCAGCGAGTCCCAGATCTGCTCGGCCGAGAGGCGGGCGAGCTGGCGGCCGTGAAAGTCATCGCCGCTCGGCACCTTCGAGGGCTTTGGATTCGGCACAAACTGGAAGGTGCGGGTGTTGAGCAGCACCTTCTGGAAACCCTTGAGGTCGTAGTCGAGGTCGACCATGAGGGCGATCAGTTCGTTCATCATCGCCGGCAGGTGCGTCTCGGAGGCGGGAATGAACTCGTCCACCGGCTCATAAACGCCGCGACCCATCACCCGCTCCCACATCCGGTTGGCGATCACCGAGGGGAACTGCTCGCCGGTGTCGCGGGTCACCCACTCGGCGAGTTCCTCGCGACCGTCCCCGGCATTGCGCCGGTCCGAGAGCCGCACCGTCTTGCCGAAGGGCGTCCTGGCCCCGATCATCTCGCCGGGCTGACCATCGCGGTACTGGTAGTCGCCCGGCAACTCGATGCGCCCCCGGCCACCCCCCGTGAGGGTCGTTCCATAAACCTCATCCCAGAGCACCTGGGCGGCGGCGTAGTCGATGGTGCGGCGGCGGTCCTCCTCACGGACCTCGTCCCAGATCTGGCGCATCGGCTTGCGGTTGCCGGTTCCCTGGCCGTGGACGAAGGCCGCCAGCTCGTAGAATTCCATCCGCTCGGTGTCGCGGAAGGGATCGTCGTGGCACTGCGCGCACTCCATCCGCGAGCCGAGGAAAATCCGCATCGAGTTGGCCAGGTTGTCGAGTTCCATGCCGCGGTCGCGCAGGTAGTAGCCCACCGCCGCCTCGTCGGGGTCCCACATGCTGCCCCTGGCCGCGAGCAGCTCCCGGGTGAGTTCGTCCCACGGTTTGTTGTCGTCGATCGCGCGGCGGACCCACTCGCGGTAGGGCTCGAAGCCGGCCCGGTTTCCCGGCTTGTTGTCGGCCACCCGCAGCAGGTCGAAGGCCCAGTTCGACATGTGGCTCGAGTAGCCCGGCGAGTCGAGCAGGTAGTCGATGAGCTCGGTGCGCTTGTTCCCGTCGTTGATCTCGAGGAAAAACATCGCCTCCTCGGCGGTCGGGACGCGCCCGACGGTCACCAGGAAAGCCCGGCGCAGAAAGGTGGCGTCATCCGTGACGTCCGGCACCTGCAGCTTCTGCTTGCGGTACCAACCCGCCACATGCTTGTCGATTTCCAGCGCCGCCTTGCGCACGAACTCGGGGTCGTCGGTCTTCGACGGCGATGGCGTCGCGGCGGGGAGGGCCGTCGACGACAGCGCCAGCGCAAGGATTGTGAAAAACGGGCCTTTCATGCAATAGGCGGACACTGGACCCGATCTCTCCGGACGTCAATGGAGCCCGAGATCGAATTCCCCGACGTTCTGCCGGTCTCGTGAAGGCCGTCCCGCGACACTCCGGAAAGTTTCTTCAGTTTGGCGCGTCGCCTGCCGGAATTCCACCAGACCCCCTTCCTTCAAGGCTTTGACGCCCACCGGGGCACCGGACTTCAGCCCCCCGCCGCGCGCCTCCACCAATCGCTCCTTGACCTCGGGGCCTCGATTCCGTGGCCTCTTGTCACCAAGCAAGCCGCGAAACCGAGTCGTTGTTTTGCGCCGCGCATCCCCCTCACGGGCACCGATGATGCGTGTTTGAGGGAACCTTGAAAGCCTCGCTCATCCGAGCAGGCCAGCCTGCCACCACCATGTCACACATCACCAAGAAGATCGCCGACGACGACGTCGAACAGGACTACGGATCCAATCCCACCGAGGTCCGTGAAACCGACAAATACCAGGAAGAGTATGTCCGGGGATTCGTCGACAAATGGGATGAACTGATCGACTGGGACGCCCGCGCCAGGAGCGAGGGCGACTTTTTCATCAAGACCCTCAAGGAGCGCGGCGCCAAGCGCGTGCTCGACGTGGCGACCGGCACCGGCTTCCACTCGGTGCGCCTGATCGAGGCCGGCTTCGAGGTCGTCTCGGCCGACGGCGCTCCGGAGATGCTCGCCAAGGCCTTTGAGAACGGCCGCCGCCGCGGCCACATCCTGCGCACCGTCCAGGCCGACTGGCGTTGGCTCAACCGCGACCTCAACGGCAAGTTCGACGCCGTCGTCTGTCTCGGGAATTCCTTCACCCACCTCTTCAACGAGCGCGACCGCCGCAAGGCGCTCGCCGAGTTCTACGCCGCGCTGCGCCACGACGGATGCCTCATCCTCGACCAGCGCAACTACGACATGATCCTCGACGAGGGCTTCTCCACCAAGCACGCCTACTACTACTGCGGCGACAACGTCCGCGCCGAGCCGGAGCACGTCGACGAGGGGCTCGCCCGCTTCCGCTACACCTTTCCCGACGAGTCGGTCTATCACCTCAACATGTTTCCCCTGCGCCGGGCCTACGTCGAGCGGCTGATGTTCGAGGTCGGCTTCCAGCGTGTCCAGACCTTCGCCGACTTCCAGGAAACCTACCGCCAGGAAAACCCGGACTTCTACGTCCACATCGCCGAGAAAAAGTACGTCGGGGAAGAGGAGGAAAACCGATGAGCCGGGCCGACGGATCCCAGGTTGTGGACATCGCCCGCGACTACTACGACAGCAGTGACGCCGACAACTTCTACTACCGCATCTGGGGCGGCGAGGACATCCACGTCGGCATCTACCGGACCCCCGACGAGCCGATCCTTACCGCCAGCCGGCGCACCGTGGACACCATGCTCTCGCGCATCCCGGCGCTGCCGGAAAACGGCCGCCTGCTCGACATCGGGGCCGGCTACGGCGGCTCGGCGCGGGTGATTGCCCGCGAGCGCGGCATCCCGGTCACCTGCCTCAACCTGAGCGCCGTGCAAAACGAGCGCAACCGCGCCATGTCCGCCGAGCAGGGCCTTGCGGAGCTGATCGAGGTCCACGACGGCAACTTCGAGGAACTCCCCTTCGACGACGCCACCTTCGAACAGGTCTGGTGCCAGGATTCCATCCTGCATAGCGGACGACGCCGTCGCGTCTTCGAGGAGGTCGACCGCGTGCTCAAGCCCGGCGGTGGTTTCATCTTCACCGACCCGATGCAGAAGGCAGGTGTCGACCCCGAGTTGCTCGAACCCGTTCTCGCCCGCATCCACCTGCCGTCGATGGGCTCGGTGGAGACCTACATGGGCTACGCCGCCGGACTCGGCTGGGAAACCATCGACATCGACGAAAAGCCCGAATGCCTGGTACGGCACTACAGCCGCGTGCTGGAGGAACTCGAGAAGCGCTCCGACGAGATCGGCGACGAGATCAGCGGCGAGTATGTCGAGCGGATGAAAAGCGGCCTGCGTCACTGGATCGAGGCCGGGTCGAAAGGGGCCCTGGACTGGGGTATCCTGCACTTCCGCAAGCCTGCGTGACCGGGCCATGAGCAAACGCGGCAAGCGGCAGGGCGAGCTGGAGCCGGACTTCATCAAGCTCGGTCCGCTTGAGTTCCACCCCGTCGTTTTCCCGGTCTCCGCCCTGCTCATCCTCGGCTTCACGCTGTGGGGTTTCGTCTCGGCCCGCCAGGATGCCGAGGGAACCGAGAACATCTTCGCCGTCACCCTCGACTGGCTGGCGACCAACTTCGGCTGGTTCTACATCCTGGCCGCCAACCTCCTGCTGATATCGGTCGGCGTCCTGATCTTCTCGCGCTTCGGCCGGATCCGGCTCGGCGGAGCGGATTGCAAGCCCGACTACCGCTACGGCTCGTGGTTCGCGATGCTGTTCTCCGCCGGCATGGGCATCGGCCTGATGTTCTGGTCGGTCGCGGAACCGATGTATCACTTCGGCTCGCCGCCGGGCATTCTCGCCACCGGCTCGCCCGAGGCGGCACGCGAGGCGATGCTCATCACCTTCTACCACTGGGGCCTCCACGCCTGGGGAATCTATGCGCTGGTCGGCTGCGCCATCGCCTACTTCGCCTTCAATCGCGGCCTGCCGATCACCATCCGCTCCACCTTTTACCCGATCCTCGGCAAGCGGGTGCGCGGACCCTTCGGGCACCTCATCGATATTCTCGCCGTCGTCGCGACCCTTTTCGGTGTCGCCACCTCGCTCGGGCTCGGCGTGCTGCAGATCAACTCCGGACTGCATCACCTTTTCCCGAAAGCCATTGCCGCCAACGGCACCACCGCCGGCACCAACGTGCAGATGCTGCTCATCATCGGCATCACCCTGGCCGCCACCGCCTCGGTCGTGAGCGGCCTCGACCGCGGCATCAAGCGCCTTTCCCAAGCCAACCTGATCCTCGCCGGCGCGCTGCTCCTGATGGTCTTCCTGATCGGGCCCACGGCCCACCTGCTCGACGCCCTGCTGCAAAATATCGGCAACTACATTTACCGCCTCGTGCCGATGGCTACCTGGACCGAAACCTATCGCAATGGCGAGGGTGGCGGCTGGCAACACGGCTGGACCATCTTCTACTGGGGTTGGTGGATCAGTTGGTCACCCTTCGTCGGGATGTTCATCGCCCGCATTTCCCGCGGGCGGACCATCCGCGAGTTCGCCCTCGGCGTGCTGTTCGTTCCCACGCTGCTGACCTTCGTCTGGCTGACCGTGTTCGGAAATTCCGCACTGCACGAAGAGATGGCTTATGACAGCGGCATCCTCTCTGCCGTGAACGAAAACTTCAGCACCGCCATTTTCAAGTTGTTCGAACACTACCCGCTGTCCCGGATCACCAGCGGCCTGGCCGTCATTGTCGTTATCACCTTCTTCGTCACCTCTTCCGACTCCGGTTCGCTGGTGATCGACACCATCACCGGCGGTGGTCATCCGAAACCGCCCGTGATCCAGAAAGTCTTCTGGGCGTTGCTCGAGGGCGGCGTCGCCGCCGCCCTGCTCTACGCCGGCGGACTCAAGGCGCTCCAATCCGCCGCCATCACCACCGGCCTTCCCTTCGCCCTCGCTCTTCTGGTGATGACCTTCTGCCTGTTCAAGGCCCTGCGCCGGGAGCGTGCCGACCCAACCGGAAAGGAATAGCTCCGCCGCTTCGAGAGTTCCAATCGCTCAGCGCGCCGCCTTGCGAACGATCAGCCGCGTTTCGACGCCGGGCTTCAGCGAAAGTTCGAAGCCTTCCTGAAGACTCGCCCCCGTGCAGGTGGTCTCGCGGCCGCTGGCGGGATCCTCGACGACATAGTCGGCCTCTGCATCGACCGTGAACCATTCCGGCATGGTGTTCATGCGCGGCCAATCCTTCGCAAATCCCATCTCCACCCGATGACGGGGCTTGTCGAAGACGAGCCTGCCCGACCACGGGCGGTCGGCTTTCAGCACCACCGTCAAGCCGTCATCGGACTCGCTGGCACCGAGCCGCAGGTCGTCGCGCCATGGGCGGGCAATCGTGCCGCGGGTGTGCATGAGCGCGTGCTGCAGGACGGTGCGCACGCCGTTCGACTCGAGCTTCATCGAGCCCCAGAGGTGGTCCTTGTCGGCCACCCGCACCAGGCGGTCCGCCGCCTCGCGATCGGCCCACCCGATGGCCTCGGGCACCGGCAGGCGATTGATGAGATACAGCCCGCCTTCGACCGAGTCCGCCACGCCGTCGATCGAACTGCCCTCCCACGGGTAGTTGGCATAGGCCGGCTTGGCGACCGCTCGTAGCGTGCTCTCGATCCGGTTCCGATAGATGGGCTCACCCACCACCATGTCGAAACAGAGGTAAGCCACGTAGTTGTAGCCCCAACCATCGCTGAGTTGTCCCTTCTTCTGGTCGAGCGCATTGAACATGAGCCCGTCCTCGTTGATGCCGCGGGCGAGGATCTCATCGAGCATCTTGCGGAGGTGGGGACGATATTCCTTCGCCTTCTCCGGGTTGTGGATTGTCTCCACCGCGAAGAGCAGGCCGAGCCCGCCGATGATCTCGCACCCGTGGTCGCGCAAGCGGGTGGGCAGGAAGTCTCCCTTGAGCAGGTAGTGGTCCGCCAGCCGCTCGGCCCATTCGAGATACTTCCGCTCGCCGGTCATCGTGAAGAGCCTGACCAGCGCCTGGATCTGCTCGCCGTTCGCCTCGAGGTTCCGGGTCGGGATCGGCCCGAAGGGTGTCTCGACGTCGGCATGCTTCCAGATGTCGTCTTCGATCGCCCGCATCCGCTCGAACCACGGGTTGTCCCTGCCGGCCACCTCGACGATCGCGATCAGGCCATCCTTGACGTATTCGGACGCGGCGAAAACGAGGTCGTCCTTGGACTTGATCTGCTTCTCCAGTGTCTTCGGGTTGATCGCGGTGGGAATGCGATCGAGGTGGTTGCACAGCCTCTGCTCGGCCTCGAGCACGCCGAGAATCGGACCGTCGATTTTTTCCCGGTCGGTATACCACGCCGCCCAGAACAGAAACGGATAGGTGTCGGCCGCAGCATCGTCGTAGTTCCAGAGCGACTGCCGATAGCGACCACTGCCGCTGGTGTGGGAGAGGTAGAGCCCCGTCTCGGGATCGATCTTCGGCAGCGCCACCTCGTGCAGCCATCGCTGGACCTTGCCCAGTGAGCGGCCGGCAATCTCCGAAGATGCGCGGGCCGATTCCTCCGGAGTCTGTGCCGACAGGCAGGCGGCGGCCAGGAACCCGGTCAATGCGACGACCCGGGAAGTCGTGAGACAAGTCATGAGCGTGCATTTTTGGATACGGCCCAGCCGGGGTGATTCTCGCAGCGAACCCGCCGCGCCATGCATGCCTCTTGGACTCAGGATTTCAGACTCGCCTCCAAAGGAGTGCGGACTTCAGTCCGCCTGTGTCGGAACGGGGCCGGTTGCGGGCGGACTGAAGAGGCTGTCGGGAAACGCGATGGAGCTGACGGTCCTTCCCGTCTTCCGCCGTTTGGAAGCTGACAAAGCTTGAAGAGACGTTCGGCAGGATGCCGAAAGATGTCCGGCGACCCCCGCAAGACCTTGCGCGACAGATATCTGCGCTTCACCTGCCCTAGCCGAATTGCGGATTGCAGGTTCTATGGTGCCGCCGCGGAAACAAGGAGCCGGCCGAATCGTCGCGGACCTCCGGTCGGGTCGGTTACGGTGACGCGCTCCCAGGTGCTGTCGATCGACTCCACGGTTGCGCCACTCAGGTCGAGGGGGCTCCAGTCGTTGGGATCGGAGAGGTCCGAGCAGACCTGCACGGTGTAGGTGACGCCGGGGTTGCTCGCAGCCTTGCGGCGGACGAACTGGATGACGAGTTGCGGCGTTCCATTGGCGGTGATGGCCGGGAGGCCGGCGCTGCCGCCGTTCGGTAGAATGGAGACGTTCGACTCCAGCAGGTCGCCCGCGTTGGGTGCGATGTTGAAGGCGTATTTGAGGAGGTTGGCCACTCCATCGCCGGAGGGATTGCCGTCGTCCTCGGAGCCGTCGGTGGCGAGGCCGTGGAGCACCCGCCAGCTGTCAATGGGCGTGGCCAGAGCCGTTTGCTCCAGGGTGACCCCGCTGAGGGTCGGGTTGAAATCTGCAGGAGTGGCGACGTCGGCCCCGCTGAGCACGATTTGCGTGCTGGTCCCGCTGGCGATGAACTCGTGCACGACGGCAGCGGCTGTGTAGGCCTTCAGGGGGATGCCCTGAGCCACGGCAGGAGAGAAATCGTCGGCGACCAGTACACCGTCCACCCGCACGTCGAAGCGGCGGATCCCATCATTGCTCTCGATGAAGAGCAACTGGAGCTTGTAGTGATTGCCGGGTGTCAGGTTATCCAGCGTGACGTTGATCGTGTTGGGATTGTCCGCCCAGCGGATGGACTGGAAAAGGGTCTCGAGGGTCGTGTCTTCAGCGTCGGGCCCAAACTCGCGGGTGGTCCAGTTGGGGATCTCGTTGGGCGCGGTGACGGTGACGCCGCTGGCATTGTCGGCGGTGAAGGTCGCGTCGCCCGCCTGTCCGGCCGCGCCGTTCGTGCCCACGTTGAAGGCGTGGACGAAGGTGCCGGAGAGGTCGAGGCCGCGGGCCGGACCGAAGCCAAGCACGCGCTCGATGCGAGTGCTGCCCGGCACGCTGCCCGAAAGGGTCGGGTCGCTGCCGGAAAGGATCTCGGTGGCATCGTTGAAGCCGTCGCTGTCGGTGTCGATGAGGACCGGGCTGGTCCCGCCGGTGACCTCGGTGACGTTGTCGAGGTTGTCGCCGTCGGGATCGCTGTCGCCCAGCGCATCCTCCACCGCACCGATGTCGGGCAGTCCGGCGACCACGCGGGTGATGCCACGCTGGTCGAATGCGAGTCCGCCGATGGCCGTGCCGGAGTTGATGGCCGGGCTGCCACTGAGCAAGGCGACCGTCGGGGTCGGCCCGCCGTTGTCGGCGAGAGCGCCGAGGTAAAGGCTGGAGGCGGGGATGCCCACGAGGTTACCGTTGACACCGTGGGTCAAGCCTGCGCCACCGCCGGTGGATAGAAGATTGTTGGCGCTCGTTGCACTGAAGGAGCCGCCGCTGATTCCAGTCACACCCTCAACGCTGTTGCCCGCGATCAGGCTGTTGGTCGCTTCGACTTGATGCGTCCAGATGGCGAAGGCCGTGGTGCCCCCGGTGTTGCCCGTAATGGTGACGTGGCGCAGGGTGTTGGCCGAGGCTCCGGTCAGAATGGCCGTTCCATTCCCATCGCAGGAATTACCGGCGAAGGTGCTGTTCTCCAGCCAGAGCAGCGGGGAGTCGCCCCAGGACTGGATGGCACCGCCTTCCGAAGTCGCGTGGTTGCCTGTGAACGTGCAAGCAAGCGCGGTCAATGAACCGAAGTTCCAGATCGCGCCACCGTTGTCGCCCGTGCCGTCGCGCAGGGTGAGATTCTCCAGCGTCAATGCACCCGAGCCCTCGACGAGGAAGTGCCGTTTGTCCACGCCGTCGGCCACCTTGAGGGTGACACCCGGCGCGGTGGACGGCCCCTGAATGGTGACCGGTGTGGATACGCGCAGCGCCGAAGCATCGGCAGTGTCGTTCCAGCCGGAATCTAGCGTCACCGTCTGCCCCCCCAGCGCCGGATCGAAGGTGATGGTCTGTGCCGTGCCGGTGAAGGTCGCATCCTGAAGTGCTTCGCGCAGGCTGGTGCCTGTGCCCACTCCCGGTTCACTCGTGCCGTCGTTTTCATCCACGGCTGTCGTGACCACGAAATGCGGGACATACTCATAGGCACCAATGTCCGCCGTTCCCACCTGCGGTCGCGCCGTGCCACGCTGGTCGGTGCTGACGCCACCTAAGGCCACCGCCGCGTTCACGGCCGGGCTATCGAGAAGCAACGAACAGGTCGCGTTAGGCCCTCCATTGTCGGCCAGCGCGCCGAGCTTGATATCGGCCAAGGCCAGGCCCACCTGATTGGAATTCACCCCATCGGTCAGGCCGCCGGAGCCACCGGTGCCGATGATATTTCCACTGCCGGTGCAGCTACCGCCAAGATCGGAGGGCGCGCCCCCCTGAAGGTTGCCGGCCACGATGCAGTTGGTCAGGTTCGCCGGGCCGGAGATTCCGCCTCCGGCGTTGACCGCACTATTGGCGGTGACCGTGACGTGCTTCAGCTGGGCGGCGTTGGTAAAGGTGTAGATGGCGCCCCCCTGGTTGTCGGCCGAATTGCCCGCCAGCGTGCAATTGGTCATGGTTAGACTGTTGGCGTAGATGGCACCTCCCAGCCCGGTGGCACTGTTGCCGGTCAGGGTGCAGCGGTTGAGGGTTAGGGGAACGAAACTTAGAATGGCGCCTCCGTCCTGTGCCGAGCCGTTGGCCAGCGTCAGGTCGTTCAAGGTCAGACTTCCTGGGTTCGTTACCGCAAAGAGCCTCAACGCGGAAGCGCTGGTCCGCGCGATGGTGATGCCCGCATCTCCGGTCAGTCCCTGGATTGTGATGGGCGTAGTGATCCAGAATGCCGAAGCCCCGGCGACGTCGGCTTCAGAGTCAGTCACCTGAATGGTCTGCCCTGCCAGGCTGGGCGAGAACACGATGGTCCTGCTGCCACCAAGTGCCTTGGCCCGGTTCAAGGCCTCGCGCAGGCTGGTCCCGGTGCCGAGGGCCGGATCGGCACTGCCGTTGTCCTCATCGACTGCGGTGGTGACCACGAGGTCGAGCACGGTCAGGGTGAAGGATTGGGCGGCATCCGGGCTTGTCCCGTTGGAAGCCGTGACCGTGATCGGATAGCTGCCACCCGTGCCTGCGGCCGGGGTGCCACTCAAAATGCCGGAGGAGCTGAGCGTCACGCCGGCAGGCAGGGGATCCGTCGTGGAAAAAGCGGGGGCCGGATAGCCAGAAGCCAGCATCGTGAAAGAGCCGGCAATGCCGACGCTGAACTGAGCGCTGTTCGCCGTCAGGAAGGTCGGCGCAGCGGGCTCTGCCTCGACCGCTCCAATATCCGGCGAAGCGCCCTGCGGACGGGCCACCCCCCGCTGGTCCGTGGTGAAGCCAATGGCTGCCCCTGCATCAAAGGCCGGACTGGGTCCGCTGAAATCATAGGTCGGGGTGGGTCCGCCATGGTTGGCGAGCGTCCCGAGATTCACGTTGCCACCGATGAGGTTGTGATGACTGCTCGGGCTGATCCCGTCTCCGGCGAGGTCGGGGTTGACGACTGTCGCCGTGTTCTGGGCGATGATCGTATTCACCAGCAGGGGGTAGAGAATACGACTGTAGAGCCCGCCCGCTGACGGCGCGGTGTTGCCGGCGATGGTCGTGTGATTAAGGGTGAGACTTCCCTTGTAGGAGTTGATCCCGCCTCCCTGGTCCGTGGCTGTGTTTCCGCTCACGGTGCAGTTATTCAGCGTCATTTCGGCAAGGTCGCGCAGATAGATACCGCCACCGAAGAAGGCGGTATTATTCATCACGGTGCACCGGTTCAGGACGATAGAGCAACTGGGGCTGGCCGAGAAGATGGCTCCACCGAATTCACCGGGGACATGACCGCCGGAAAGCGTCAGGTCGTTCAGGGTAAGGGTGCCGATGCTCGTGCCACTCACTTCAAAAAGTCTCATGTTCGGAGCACCGGCAGCACGCGCGATGGTGATCCCCGCAGGGCCGGTCAGCCCCTGGATGGTAAGGTAGCTGGCTTGCCCCGGGATGTTGTAGAAGAGCAACGCACTTCCACTGGTCGCTTCCTGGGAGAGTTCGATCGTCTGCCCCGCCAAAGCGGGGTCGAAGGTAATGGTGTGCCCGGTGCCGCTGTTACAGACCGCGTTGACTGCGTCCCGCAAGGTGACCGTGCTGCCAAGACCGGCGACGGTGATGCCCTGGTTGAATCCCGCTGGGTCGGCCGTGCTGTTGACCACGATGGTGTCGGCCCGCAAGGCCCCGATAAGAGCAGAAAGAACCGCCAAAGACATTGCACCGGCACTCCGGAGAGATGAATACGGTTTCATTGGATCCGCTGATTAATTTCACTCTTCGCTTCTGTCAATGGGAACGCATGTGGTGCCAGGAGGGGCGACCCCGAGATCGTTCGTCATCCATTGCCTGCCAATCGGCGAAGCGAGGTCCCCAAGCCGCGCTGCAGTCGAGACCCAAAACCTCGGCTCTTTCAGCGACCGCTTCCCAAAAAGTGCCGGCTGGGTTGAGGAAGAGATCCACACCGAGTACTCCGGGCGTCGGCAATGAGCGGATTCGTGGAGCATCCTCGTTGTCACCAGCCAATACGGTCGTCCGCCTCAAGGGCGGCTGCTACTACGGAGCTTGGACACGCACCCGGTAGAACTTCTTCGTCGGCCCCGGATTCAGATCGATGAAGGTCGTGGTGGCTCCCGGACCGGCAAGGAAATCCTCAGCATCCGGCTCATCCTCGGGTGTCCAGCCGATAAGGGAGGTGGAACTCTCGATCGTGTAGATCCGGCCGGGGACGCTGGAGTAAGTGAGCTCGACGGTGGTCGCCAGTTTCTCGATCGAGACGACCTCCAGCTTCGAAGCCGGGTCGAGCGGATCGGTGCCCGCAATGTCCTCGTCGCCGTTGGAACGCCCGTCCCCGTCCTCGTCGTCTGCCGAGTCGAGCAGGATCACCGGAGTCGTGCCGGAGGCCGGATTCGGCGCGCCCGCATCCGAGGAACCCGAACTTGTGGCGGAAATGCCCGCAACACTGACCGCGGTGACCGTGGCGTAGTACACGGTTCCCGGCGTGCCGGTGAAGGTGTACTGGTTCGAGCCGTCGGTCACCTCGGCGCCGTCAACCAGGTCGGTGCCACCCGGTGTGGTGCCGATGTCGATCACGTATTTGGTGATGTTGTCGTCGGGCCCGCCGGGATTCGTCCAGGTGAAGGTGCCGCTCGTTCCGATCGCGTAGTGGCTGGCCAGCGGATCGGGTGAGGGAGGCGGGGTGACGTCGTAGACCTTGAGATACTGTGCCTCGTAAGGTCCGGCGTTCCACAGCGCCGGCTCGGTGGGCACCTTCCAGAGCTGGACGAAGCGGCCGCTCGACTTGAGCGAGGCACCGCTGACTCCACTGCCGCCGTTCCACAACCACAGGTCGCGCCGGTTCGGATCCTGCCCGAGGTAGGCGGCGATGTTCTTCACGTCGTAGAGCCGGCCGTCCTTGAGCCCGATCAGCGGTGCCAGCGCGGGAGGGATCTTGAAGTTGTCGGACTGGTCGTTGTTGCGGTCGAGATTGGTGAAGGCGAGCACCACGTCCTGGAACGCGGGGGAAGCCCCGGCATCCTCGTATTTCGCCACCGCAAAGATCTGGTTGTTGAATCCGTCGCCATCGAGGAACCAGCGGTTCACCGAGCGCAGGGCCGGACTGAAGAGTCGCGCGGCATTGATGCCCGCATAGACCGGATAGAGCTGGTTGAGTCCGTTGTCGTCATTGTCCCAGATCGGATCGAGAGAGTTGTACTTCTTGAAGTGACCAATCTGCTTGCCGAAGTTGGTTTCGTAGAAATTGAAGCCGAAGGTGCGCGAGATCCCGAGTTCCTGGCCCATGAAGATCATCGGCAGGCCATCGATGGCACCAACCACGCTGTAGCGGACCAGCGCCTCGAAGGGATCGACGTAGTTTTCCTCGTCGTGCGAGGTGTTGTTGAGCAGCACCAGGCCCTGGCCGTAGGCGTTGCGGCGGTCCTCGAAGATCTGCCGGTAGTCGTTCGCGTTCGACGCGCTCTTCAGCGGGAACACGATGTTCTCGTTCATGATGTCGAAGTGGCGGTTCGAGCGGTAGGTCACCGCCCCGCCGTCGAGCGACTCGGACATCATCACGAAGTTCCACTTCCGGGTGCGGGTGGCATTGATGATGTATTCCCAGGCCTGCGGCGGCAGTCCCTGGCCAAAGTCGCAGCGCAGGCCGTCGATGCCCTTGTTGCGGTTCGCCTCGGTGTGCGGCGTGCCGGCGGGGTAGCCGGTCTGGTCGAGCCAGTGCAGCGCGTAGTCGCGGAAATACTTCCAGACGTTGCGGGTGACGTCGTCCCAGTTCGGGTCGGTGTAGTAGAACTGGTCGCCCTCGTTGAGATAGCGGCCGTTCTCGGAGGGATTCAGGCGCACCAGCGAGTCGTAGTTGCCGAAGTACACGTCGATCACGTCACCCCACTTCCCGAAGTCGCCGCGGTCGGGGGCATTCGTGGCCTCGTTGGCATTGGTGGCGCGTTCGCCGTAGTTGTTGTTGGCGGAGTTGAAAATGTCGCCCTTGGAGAAGAAACGTGCCTCGCGGTCACGAATCTTGTCGGTCGGTGACCATCCCGCACCACCCGTGTCGAAGAGATCGACCCCTTTCTGGGCCAGTTCGACGTCGAAGCCGGTGTGATTGAAGGGCGCGTCGAGCATCACCTCGATCTGCGCGGCATCGGCGGCCGCCATGAAGTTCTGGAACGCGGTCATTGCTGCGGGCCGCGTGTTGGCGACGCTCATCGCCGGGTCGATTTCGAAGAAGTTCTTGATCGCGTACGGGCTGCCGTGGTCGTACGGCTGACCCGTCGCCGGATCGATCTCCCGCCCCTCGATCGCGGGCGGATGCACCGGCTGGAACCACAGCCAGTTCACCCCGAGCCCCTGCAGGTAGCCGAGATTGAAACCCTTCCCGTCGCCGGTGCGCAGGGCACCGGGTGCGTCGTGCAGGTCCTCGAAGGTCGATCGGTTTTCAAAGCCGCCACCATTGGCCTCGATCGTCAGCGTGTGAAGCTCGTACAGATTGATGTTTCGGGCATCGGTCGGTGCCACGGTGATCGCGTGGTCACGACGGCCGAAGGCGGTATACCAGCGCCAGGCCGGATCGCCATCGACCTTCCACCGAGCCGTCAGCCGGTAGGCGCCGGTCTTGGTCGCCTGGATGACCGCTGAGTACTGACCCGGCGTGCCGGTTGTGTTCATGGCATGAGCCTGGTAGTAATAGGTATCGTCGGTGGATGGCCCGATGATCGCCTCGGTCTGGTTGTATTCCTGACCGTCGGAAATGCCGTTGGCGTTCTTGTCGGTGTCGGTGCGGTGGCGCTGGTTCAGGTTCGTGACCACCTCCACGCTGCCGGGCGTGATGTTCGGCTCGCCCGGCTCGAAGACGACGGTGACGGGAATGGAATCTCCGGCGATCTCATCGACATAGAGTTTCGAGGTGGTGTAGTCGCCATTCAGCGTGCCGGTGGTGGCCGTCGAAACGGTGAGAGCCGGGTCGCCGACGGAGCCGTTGGTGAAGGAGAAGATCTGGTCGTTGGTACCTGCGTTGTGATCGGCGAACTTTTCCTCGTTGGTGTCGGTGTTCCAGAAGCCGACCTTGTAGCGAATGGTGGCACCGAGCGGCAATCCCTGGAGGAGATCCGTGGCGGTGGCGCGCCACCACATGCCGCGGCCACCGGTCACGCTGCCTTGGTCGATTTCGTTCTGCTCGGGCCCGTTGTAGGTGAACGCAACGGCCTGCGAGGTACCCGCGGGCGAACCGAGCGAGCCGTCCGGATCGGTACCGTCGGTCGTGAAATAGACGCTCCCTGCATTGGCCCAGCGGGTGGAGGGGTCGTTGACGTCGCCGATGTAGCCGACCTTGGACCAGAACTCGACGTCGTCGCCATTGATTACCCGATTGTCCGCATGGAAGATCCAGGCCGGCCGGTTGCGGAACGAATACGGGCTGGCCTGCGCGCCCGACTCGATGTCGGTCACCAACTGGTTGCCGAAGCCTGGATCGAGATCACCACCATGAATGTACGTGTCGGAAGGGCTCCCGCCGGTGAAGGTGACCAGAATGTAGTATTCGATCACGTCGTCGTCCCCGGCATCGAGCCCCCCCGGCCCCAGATCGACGGTGGCCTTCCAGAACTGGTTTCCGCCCTCGTTGGCGTGGAACCCGAGCGGCAACGACTGCCAGGCTCCGGCCGTGCTGGCGTTGCGGTAGTACACTTGACCACCGTTCTGATCCCCATTGACTCCCCCATTCTTGAAGAAGCCCTGATACACCGTGAACGTTCCCGCCGGATCGATCTCCACGTAGGGAGTCCGCATCTGGAAGAAATTCGAAGTTCCCCCATTGTTCTCGGGCACCTGCTGCGCAAAGGGGATGTGCCAGACCTGATCCGACGGCGCAGCGGCCAACCGAGTCGAGTTCAGCACACCGAGAACGAGCAGCAAGGGAGCCACCCGCCTGAGAGAGTTTCGAGGATTCATGGATTGAAGGGTTTGCGAGGCACCTCACCCATCCGGCAACACGCCCACGCTAAGAAATGCCGCGAACGCCGCCGTGGTTTACGGAATTCAAGGTTCACGGACCTTTAACCCGGCACAACCCGTTGACAATGGGGAGTTTCCACATGCCTCTCTTACCAGCACCTCAGTCGTATCCTCGTGCAACCCTCCTGCGGCACTCGAGCGATTCTCTCGCCGGATGGTGCGTCCGAAAAGCGACCCAGTAATCCTCGGTCCACCCGGATCGGTCTGCACCCTGAGGTGCTGACTCGAAACTGGCGAGAAACGATGCCCGCTCTTCTGCTGCTATCTTGAGACCGAAAAGATGGAGCGATTCGAATTCTCCGCCATCATGAATCGAGTCAAACGAGGAACACTCCCCTGAAAGCGACCTCACCTCATCGAAGTTGATGGAAAAACGAATGGTGCCGTCCAGCATGACACGTTCCCCGTCGAAAGGCTCTCCATCGACCAAGACCGCGTAGCCACCTGGCCCGCAGAGTTGCATCTCGACCTCGAAATCGGTTTTCCGGCTGGCACCTAGTTCAGCCCGTTTGGCGACCTCAGAGTAGAACGAGTAAAGGTAGCCACCGATCCCCAGGGCAACACAGAAGGATACCGCCGACAATTTCGGCTTCTTCATGCAGGCAAACGTGACCCCAACCGCGACGAGAAGCAGACTGAGGAGCAACAGGATCAGAAGCCCGATCAACACGAGAACACCGCCCGCACCACCCCCGCCGATGAAAGCCAGATGCATCCACCCCGGATCAATGCACAAGCTGCCACAGTGGTGAACAATCAAATCCGCCAGTTCTCCAGCTCCAAACCCTTGATCCGCTCGAAATCCCGTCGATTGCTCGTCACCACGGTCCAACCGTGCCGCAACCCGGTCGCCGCAATCCAGACGTCGGTAATGCCAACCGGGGTGCCATCGTTCAGCAGCGCCGCATTGATCCCTCCCGCGACTTTCGCGCACTCGTCATCAAATGGCAGGACGTCGATGCAGGCGTTCGTGTCGAGCCGGCGCTTCACAGCTTCTTCTCGTGAAACTCGGGCACCTCGCGGCCGAAGCTCTTTCGCTTGATCCGAATGCCGTCAAAGAAGCCCTCCGGCCAGCCTCCCTCGTTCATTTCCTCGATGACAATCCTCGAGCCCTCGCGTCGGATCGAAACCGGGCCACAAGGCAAAGCCATCTCTTTCGGCAACCGGACCGCCAAGGAATTGCCGCTTCGGAATACGCGCGTCTTCATGGCGGGAGGTATCCACCGCCATGTATTCACAATCAAGCGAGGATCCCCTATCCACTGCATCCAGCCCGGGAAGCGGCTCCTTTCACGGAGCTCCGGAAGCGTTCATCAGGTTGGAGAAGGTGCCGCCAGCTTGAGGCCGGTGCCGGCACCAGCGCGGTGGCATCGAGGACGTTGGCTCGGGCCCTTCGACTACAACTTGTCATAGGGTTCCGGCTGGGTGCCGTCGGTGTCGGTGAAGCCGTATTCCTTGGCCAACTCGGCCACGACCAGGACTTGCCCGGTTCTTTCCATGACCTTCGGGTCCGCCGCCAGGGCGGCGACGGCCCTTCCCACGAACTGCGCCGATTCCCGCTTCGGCTTGGGTGCCTTCTTGGTGTCGATCACGTGACCCGGATAGAGGGAAACCGACGCCACCCGGTGCGGCTCCAGCTCCACCGCCATGTCCCGGGCCAGGCGATCCGTCGCCGCCTTCGACACACCGTAGGGGACGTTGTCGTAGTAACGGCGCCCGGCGTAGAACGAGATGCTGACGATCAACCCGCTTCCCTGACTCTGCATCATCCGCGCGGCAAACACGCTGGCCACGTAATTCGACCGCACTCCCACGGTGTGCATGTCGTCCCACAAGTCCACCGGCTGCTTCCAGAATGGATCCTTCCACTTGAAACCGGGATTGGCCTTGCGATTCCTGAGGCGCCGGTAGCCGCCCCAGGCATTGTTGACCAGCAAGTCCAGACGACCCTCCTCCTTCTCGATCCGGCCGAACACCGCCCTCACCTGATCGTCATCCTCGTGATCACAGGGGACCGCCACTCCCCGCCCACCGAGAGCGTCGACCTCTGCTGCGAGTTTTCCGCTCACCGATCGACCGGTGATGTAAACGGTCGCTCCGGCCTCACCCAGACCGAGCGCGATTCCCCGGCCGACGCTGCGGCTTCCGCCCGTGACCAAGGCGACTTGTCCCTTGAGTGGCGACATGCTGTCTCGGGGTTGGTGGCTTCATGGATCCCTGCGGAAGCAGGGGTCACTTCCCGACGCCGGGCTTGTCCGGCTTGTCGACAATCGATCCCTCGAAAATGATCCGCGGATCCTTGACGTCGACCAGTTCGTGCAACTCGTAAACCTTGCGATAGCCGTAACCGTAGAGATTCACATAGGTGGGGATGTTCAGCGCCATCATGATCGGCCTTTCCTGAACGGAGAACTGCTCGGCCGGGGTCACGCGGCCCTTCGGCCTCGGCAGGGCGATCTTGGAGGCGAAGTCGGTCTGGTTGCCCTCGAAGTTGTTGTTGCAGTAGATCAGGACGGTCGTCTCGAAGGTGGGAATCACCTCCGCCAGATTGGCCTGGGTGAAATCGGAGAAGTTCAGGTGCTTCGCCCCCTTCACGTGAATGCGGTCGAAACGGAATTGCGAGCGGGTGTCCAGAATGATGACGCCCGGCTCCCTGCTCATCTTCAGAAAGGTGTCGAGATCCACCAACCGGTCCGCACGATGCTTCCCCGCCTCCGCGACGAGGCCCTCGAAGTCCTTGAAACTCACTTTCGCCACAGGATAGGCGATGTCTTCCGCCGGCATCGTCCCGGCCGCCATCATCATGGCAGCGGTTGAAACCAGACCCATCCTCTTGCCGAGACACCCTTGGATTCGCTTGTGACTCTTCATCGCATGACCTCCTTTCACTGAGTTCCCGAGGCGTTCCTCCGCTTCCGGGATTTGGCCTACCCTATCCCGTCCAGAACAGCCCGGCAATCGCGGCGCTCATCAGGTTCGAGAAGGTCCCGGCAGCGACGGCCAGCAGGCCGAAGCGGGCGATCTCCTGGCGGCGAGTGGGCGCCATGCCTCCGAGGCCGCCGAGCAGGATGGCGATCGAGGAAAGGTTGGCAAAGCCGCAGAGGGCGACCGTGACGATCGCCTTGCTGCGCTCGCTGAACATCTCGCCCATCTCGCGGAACTGGCCGTAGGCGACGAACTCGTTGAGAATCAGCTTCTGGCCGATGAGACTCCCGCCCGACACGCTGTCGCCCCACGGCATGCCCAATGACCAGGCGACCGGCGCGAAGATCGAGCCGAGGATCAACTCGAGACTCAAATCGGGCCGGTCGAACCACGCACCGATCCCGCCCAGCATCAGATTGATCAGCGCGATCAGCCCGATGAAGGCGAGGAGCATCGCACCGACATTCAGCGCCAGCTTGAGGCCGGTGGCGGCGCCGAGCGCGGCGGCGTCCAGCACATTGACCGGCTTGTCGTCACCCTCGTCCCAGTCGAGCGTGACCTCCTCAGGCTTCTCGGTCTCGGGCATCAGGATCTTGGCGAAAAGCAGTCCACCCGGTGCGGCCATGAAGGACGCGGCGAGCAGGTATTTCAGCTCGACCCCCATGCTGGCGTAGCCGGCCAGCACCGATCCCGCCACGCTGGCCAGGCCGCCGCACATCACCGCGAAAAGCTCTGAGCGGGTCATGCGCGCGACGTAGGGCTTCACCACCAGCGGCGCCTCGGTCTGGCCGACGAAGATGTTCGCCGCTGCCGACAGCGACTCGGCGCGGCTGGTGCCTAGCAGTTTCCTCAAGCCGCCGCCGAGGACGAGGATCACCCACTGCATGATCTTCAGGTGGTAGAGCACGGCGATCAGCGAGGAGAAGAAGATGATCACCGGCAGCACCTTGAAGGCGAAGACGAAGCCGATCGAATCGACCTCCACCAGTGGCCCGAACAAGAACGCGATGCCGTCGTCCCCGGCGGCGATCACCGCCGCCACGTGGGCCGAGAGCCAGTCGAGCGCATCCTTGCCCCACGGGACCCGGAAGACCAGCAACCCGATCAGCAGTTGCAGCGCGAAGGCCAGGCCGACCGTGCGCCACCGGATCGACCGCCGTCCGCGGGAAAGCGCGTACGCGAGACCGAGCAACAGCAGCATTCCCAGAAGCGACATCCACCACCGACTAGCGAATGGCGTGCCGGGACGGGAGGGAAATCGGCTCCCGGGGGCCGGCTTTCACGGCTGCGGGTCGAGATCGCGCACCCAGATGTTGCGGAACCTGACCTCGCTGCCGTGGCTCATCAGGACGAGCGGCAGCTTTGGCGGGTGAGGCTTGTAGGGCGCGATGCCGCGCCAGCGGACCGGCCCGCGGATCGGCTCGTGGTGGTGAACGAGCACACCGTTGTGATGAACCGTGACGTAGGCCGGCGAGACCAGCTTGTCGCCCTCGAAGACGGGGGCGATGAAGACGATGTCGAAGCTCTGCCATTCGCCGGGCCGGCGGCAGGCGTTCACCAAGGGAGGAGTCTCGCCATAGATCGCCGCGCACTGCCCGTCGGCGTAGAGCTTCTTCTCGTGCATCGGGTGCGAGTCGAAAATCTGGATCTCGTAGAGGCCCATCAGGCCGACACCGTTGTTGCCGCGATCCGAAAAATTGGGGGACTCGACATCCGGCACCATGAACTCGAGGTGGATCTGGCAGTCGCCGAAGGACTGCCTGGTCCGCATCGCCCTCTTGCCGGCCACCAGGGCCCCGTCGGCCACCTGCCAGCCCTCGGCCACCTGCCACTGGTCCATGCCGGTGCCGCCGAAGAGGACCACGGCATCGGCCGGAGCAGGCGTGGTGCTCGGTTTCGCCTCGACGTGCCGTGGCTTCGGCCTCCGGTTGTCGTGCACCCGGTAGTTGATCCATGGCAGCATCGGGGTGTCCTCGTAGCCATACACCCCGTCCTCGTTGGCCACCATCTCCGCCGCCCCGGCGGGAGCACCGTGGACGAGAAAGGTGCCGACGACGGTTGCCATCACAACATCGCGGTATGCTCGTTTCATACGGCGGCAAAGCTGGCGCGTTGAAGAATTTCAGGAAAGGCAAAAGGAGGCGGCAGGCACCTGCGATCGATGCCTGCGCATTCCCTCGGGCTTCGATTCACCGGCCCGTCGGGCGATGACACCCGGATGATCCGCGGAGGCCGGGCTTGCCTGACGGTCCCGGCCCGTGTGGACTCCACGGGACATGACGACTCCTTCCCCTTCCCCTTCGCTGATCGGAACGCTGACGCTGGCGCTGGCGCTGGTCGGCTGCGAAAAGCACGAGCCGCCCACCGTCGCGGAGACCCCGGTGCCAGCGGAAACCATTTCCCTCTTCGACGGCGAGACGCTCGACGGATGGTCGCACGTGCTGGTCGACGACACGCTCAAAATCGAAGACGTCTGGTCGGTCAAGGACGGCGCCATCGTCTGCAAGGGCGAGCCGCTCGGTTACCTCGTGACCGACGATTCGTTCCAGGACTTCAAGCTGACCCTCGAGTGGCGCTGGGCGGCGGAACCAACCAACAGCGGCGTGCTGCTGCGCATCGCGGGCGAACCGATCGGCTTCATGCCGAAGTGCGTCGAGGCCCAGCTCATGCACGAATCCGCCGGCGACATCTGGGCCTTCCGTGGAGCCAAGGTCGACGGCCCGGAAGAGCGCATCAAGACCGTCGAGGACCACGAGGACCTCGGCGACTTCAGGGGCGTCGAAAAGACCAAGATGGCCGAAAATCCGCCCGGCGAATGGAACCGCTACGAGATCATCGTCCAGGGTGACACCATCAGGGTGTCGTTGAATGGCCAACCGATCAACGAAGCACACAGCCTCGACATCGTCTCCGGCCCGATCGGCCTGCAATCCGAAGGCAGCGAAATCCACTTCCGCAACATCGAGGTCGAGGAGCTGTAGACCGTCCCAACCTCCCCCAGCCCGCATGCCTGCCTTCACACTGCGATCATTCCCGCCCCTCTGCAGGGTGCTGTCGGCTCTCGTGGTACCGGTCTTCGCCCTGGCCGAGGAGGTCCCCACCACCGATCCCTGCTCGCAACCGTCTCCGGTCGAGATGGCGAAGGAGGCCGGGGTGGAACTCCCCCGCTATCCCTGGCACCTCGCCAACATCTGGTGGACGTTCAAGGAACCGGTGAAGGACTTCGAGTCCCTCAGCGTGGACGTCACGATCGATCGTGACGTGCCGGCCGACTACAACCTCTACATCGCCCCGGTCGGGGTGGCGGAGATCAACGGCCTGATGTTCTACGGTGGCATCCAGACCAACATCAACGGCTGGGCCGACCCCGAGTCGCGGGAGCGGGTGCACCGCGAACACGGAGGGATCTTTTCCCGCTGGTCGAGTGACAAGAAGACGCCGATCGGCCTCGACCACGTCCGGGTGGCCGGTCCCGATTGCCTGGTGGAAAGCGCCGGCTACGAGGGCGAGTTTGCCAGCGTGCGGCGGCCCTTGAAGTGGAGCAAGGGGACGTGGATCTATCAGATCCGGAAGGCGGAGACCGTTGAGGTCGAAGGTCAACCAGCCACCTGGTTCGAATGCCGCATCCAGTCGCCGGCGGGCGAGTGGCACCCGATCGGCAAGCTGCGCTTCGAGGGCCGCGACTTCACCTACTGGGCCAAGCACTCCGCCTTCGTCGAGGTCTACGCCACCCAGCCGCTGCCGAGATCTCCGATCCCAAAAGTGGAAGTCACCTTCGGCTGGCCGCAAGTCAACGGCAGGCCGGCCGCCGTGACCGGGGCCAGCGCCCACTATCCCGACCGCGGCACCCAGGCGGGTCCGGACTGCGCCACCATCCGCGCCGAGGGAGAAGCCGTGCGGGTGAGTGTCGGCAAGATCTTCAAGCGGGACCCCGCCAAGCGCAGCCATCCGCTCAGGCTGGATCCTGCGGGCGGTTGAGCCGGGGGCATGAAAGCGTCTCCCGCCCGGGCGGGTTATCCAATGACGCAATGCGTCCGCAAGGAAGGCCGGTGGCGCTCAGTAGTCCCAACAGCCATGAAACCGTCGCACTTCCTCCTTGGCCTCGCCTGTTCCACCACACTGATGGCCGCCGATCCCGGCCTCCGGCCGCTGACGATCTGGGACAATCAACCCGCCACCGAATGGGACGTTTCCTATCCGGTCGGCAACGGCCGCATCGGCGCGATGCCGCAAGGCGGCTTCCCGGCCGAGAGGATCCTGATCAACGAAGAGACGATCTGGGAGAACAAGGGTGAGATGAAAATGGGCGAGAACACGCCGAAGCACCTCGAAACCATCCGCGAACTCGAAGCGAAGGGCGACTACCACGCCGCCGACCGGGTCTTCGAAAAAGAAGTGCTCGATGGTGGTCGGCCCAATGCCTATCAGCTCGTGGGCTGGCTGGAGTTGAACTACGACGCCGCCGACCTCGGGGAGACCCGGCGCAACCTCGACCTTCGCACGGGGGTCGCCACCAGCATCCATACCTTGAGCGACGGCAACGAGATCACCCAGGAGGTGCTCGCCAGCGCTCCCGACGACATGATTGCCGTCAACATCAAGGCGCGGAAACCCATCTCGCTGAGGGTCTCGATGGAAAACGCCACCACCGCGGACGGCGATCTTGTCCTCCACGGCGCGGCCTCCGGCCCGCTGGGCACGAAGTTCACCAGCCGCGTGCGCGCGATCACGGCCGACAAGATCGAGACCAAAGACGGCGTCCTGAAGATCGGCCCGACGACGACGGTGACGCTCTACCTGAGCGCCGCCACCGATTTCGACCGCGACGAGCCCGGCAAAAACCTCGCCGATGGCTGGCAGGAGAAGACACTCACCGACCTCGACAAGGTGCAGGACAAGGAGCCCGCAGCCGTCCGCGAGGCGGCCATCGCCTCACATGCCGGGTATTTCGACCGCGTCGACCTGCAACTCGGTGACACCGACCCCGCCATCCTCAAGCTGCCCACCCGCGAGCGGCTCGCCCGCATCAAGCAGGGCGAGCACGACGATCCGGACCTGGTCGAAACCTACGTCCAGTTCGGCCGCTACCTGCTGGTCGCCTCGTCGCGGCCCGGCTGTTTTCCGGCCAACCTGCAGGGCCTCTGGAATCCGCACCTCAACCCGCCGTGGAAGTCCGACTACCACCTGAACATCAACCTTCAGATGAACTACTGGCCGGCGGAGACCATGCACCTCGCCGAGATGCACGGACCGTTCTTCGACCTCGTCCGGCACTTTCAGCCGAGGGGGCGCGAAATGGCCTCACTCATGGGCATGAAGGGCTGGTGCATGGGTCACGCCACCGACATCTGGGGCTACGCCAAGGCGATGTCAACCAAGGCCAAATGGTCCGGGCAGTTTCTCAACGGCCAGTGGCTCACGCTGCACCTGCTCGAGCACTACCGCTTCAACCGCGACCCGAAGTTTCTCGAGCAAAACTGGGACATCCTCACCGACTCGGTGCGCTTCGCCGACTCGTGGCTGATCCCCGGACCCGGGGAAGGACAACTCATGTCGCGCCCGTCGAGCTCACCGGAGAACTTGTTTCTCTACACCAACGAGGACGGCAAGAAGATCCCGGCCGCGCTGTCCGCCGGCACCAGCTTCGACCAGTTCATGATCCGTCAGGTCTTCAGTGACTACCTCGAGGCCGCCGAGGTGCTCGGGAAACAGGATGATCCCTTCGTGAAACACATCGCCGCCACCCTGCCCAAGGTCTTCAAGCCGCAGATCGGCGAAGATGGACGGCTGATGGAGTGGCGCCTGCCCTTCGAGGAGAATGAACCCGGCCACCGCCACATCTCCCACATCCTCGGTGCCTACCCCGGCAATCAGATCGACCTCGACGACGACCCGGCGATGCGCGCCGCCGTGCTGAAGTCGATCGAGACCCGCCTCCGGAAGGGCGGCGCCGCCACTGGCTGGAGCCGCGCCTGGACAATCGGCATCTTCGCCCGCCTCTCCGACGGCGCGAAGGCCTACGAGAACCTCCACGCCATCCTCGTCCGTTCGACCAAGGACAACCTCTGGGACAACCATCCGCCCTTCCAGATCGACGGCAACTTCGGCGCCACCGCGGCGGTCGCCGAGATGCTGCTGCACAGCCACAACGACGAGATCAAGCTGCTCCCCGCCCTGCCCGCCGACCGCTGGCCCGAGGGCCACGTCACCGGCCTCCGCGCCCGCGGTGATTTCACCGTCGATATCCGATGGAAGGCTGGCCAACTGGTCGAGGCCACCCTCCACCCTGGCAAGAACGCCCTGGAGAAAGTGAAGGTCGTTTCCGGCGACCGGGGCACCATGGTGAGCACCCCTCCCGGCAAGTCCGTGACGCTGAAGCCGGACGACTTCACTCCTCAACCCTGATGGATGGATCGGCGATTACCCCGTGGCAGCCAGCGGATTCGTCCAGCTGAGCGCGGGCCTGCTCATGTCGGATCCCTCGCCTCAAGATCGTCATGGAGCCTATTCATGCTCATCGCCCGATAGGGAACACGCACCCCGACCGGTGAAGGCTCAATATCGATCAGCTCCCGCTCACCCCACATCGAAACGCTCAATCCCTTCTGCAAGGTCTCTTCCACCAAACGCTTGATCAACTTGCCCTTTCGGCCTGCCTCCTCCCGCAAAGCACGAAGAAGCGCATCATCTATCTCAATCGTGATTCTCATTACCGCAGCACGATGCGCATTCGAGGTTTGGTCAATCTGACGCCGGGGTCAGGGCTTGAGAATGGCGGGCACCTGGAGACCGACATGGTCGGCCAGGGAGCGCTGACGGTCATTAAAGGTGATGAAGGCCTCCGGCTTGAGCAGATTGGCACACGCCACATGAAGGATGTCGAGGGTCCGGCAACCCAGACGCGGCGTCTCCCGGCTCAGAATCTGGAAAGCGTCCATCAGCGCCCTCCGGTCGATCTCCGGAACATGGTAGAAACCCTGCTGTTTCCGCTGGCGATAACGCACGATCTGGTCCTCCGCCTGCTCCTCGGTGATCTCCTTCCAGAAGGCCTTGAGACGGAGCGCATTGGTAAGCTCTCCCTCCAAAATGTCCCAGACCGGCAAGGGATCGTCCTGGGCAGCGACAAAATCCTGAACTTCCTGAGATCCCGACTCTCGGAGGTAGAGTTTCAGAAAAGCACTGGTGTCCAAATAGATCATACCCGTGCCTACCAGCGATGGTCGCGGTCAGCCCGCACCGTTTCTTCCGCGGATCGGCCCGAGGCCGGAATCGCGGTGGCCAGATGATCTTCCCAGCGCAGCACCTTGCGTGGAATCGCCGGCACAATGCGTGCCGCAGGCCGGCCCCGATTGAGAACCTCAAAAGTCTCCCCTTCGCGCACCTGGGCCTCCACCTCAGCCCATCGCGCCTTCATCTCCCGGACCGTAATCGTTTTCATATCAATGATTTATCCATGAAAATGAGTAAGTGTTTCCGTATTTGTCAACTTTAAAAGTTTCAATATGAGACTCACTTTACGTCCTGAGACGAAAACCCATGCGTGGAGGTCCACCAAATGCCCGTGCGTCTCGATTCAGCCGATCGTCGATTTCAGCTCGGATCACTCCGGGAAAAGCTTCTCGAGAATCGCGCGGTCGATCTCATTCGAGGGAGCAAACTGCTCCGAGCCGACATAGCGCAGCAGGCTGTGGAGAAGCTGGCGGGCCTCCGGCTTGTCCTGAAGGGCGGGCAGGTCGATGGCACAGACCAGCATCGAGCCCCGGCCGACGCGGGTTTCAAAAATCACCCCGAGCTTGTGATTACGGGCAAAATTGTCGATCGCCTGCACGCTCGGGCGGAAGTCATCGGGAGTGTCGTCGAGGATGATGGGGCGCGCGTTTTTCACCAGGTGCCACCATTGCCAGTTGCTGTGCGCCTCGGTGGGAAAATGTCCCAGGGCCGCTCCGCCGGGTGGCGAGGAGGGATGGAAAAGCAGGCCCAGCGTGCCGGGAGGCGTGGCTTCACCGCGCTTGCGGTCGCCCTGCGCAAACATCGGTGACCAGTAGTCGGTCATGAACGCGCCCGGAACGCTGTGCGGAAGCTTGGTCAGTTCGGGGAAAAGCAGCACGCGTCCGCCGCCTTCCAGATGGACCCGGGTCGCATCGTCGCTGAAACGGCGGAAGCCCCTCACACCGTCCGGCACCGTGGTTTCGATCTCGGCCGGATAGATCCAAAGTCGGTAGCGGTTGCGATACGGAGTTCCCTCGACCTTCAGAATGAGGAGCACATCCTTCGGTGCCTCCAGATCGACGGCGTCCAGGGGCAGCGAGATCGGACCGATCTCGTTGACCTTTCCGGTGCGGAGGGTGGTCTTGGGAAGGTCGAACTCGACCGGGCCGCCGGGAATCCCGAGCAGCGTCGCGGACACCGTCGCGTCCACGAGATCCGCCGGGCCGTAGTGCGCCACCTGAACCTTCGCGGTGAAAGTCTCGTCCTCCGTCCAGGTGTATTTCTCCATCCGCAGCAGCGGCACGGTCTCGCTGCAGAACTCGCGCCACTTCTCCGGTCCGATGATGCCCTTGCTGTCCATGAAGACATCGAGCATGCCGACCGGCGCGGTGCCCTGGCCGGGGAAATCCATGATGTCCAGAAGCTGGAACCCCCCGAACTCCGGAGTGCGCAGGGCCGCCTCGATCTCCTCGCGATAACAGATCGCGGCCAGCGCGCCCGAGGCCTTCACGAAATCCTCCGCCTGGTCGAGCATCCCGGCGGCCTTGAGCCGGTCGCGAAAGACCTCATAATTCCGCGCCCGGAGCACTCCGGTGAACTTGTCGATCTCGCGGAAATCCGGGGACACCTGGTAGGCCCCGGTTTCGTGGGCGATCACCGGCACCGGCACCCCGGCGATCGAGTCGCGGTAGTCGACGAGCGTCGAGGGCGATGCGTTCTCGACGTGACCGGGCGGGTTGCGGTGGATGTGAAAGGCGCCGCGCACGGGCCGGTCCATCTTCCCGAGCTTGGCCATGACCCAGAAGTCGTCGCCTTCCGGCAGGGCCGGATCCCAGTGCCTGTTGTTCGACCCCTGCGCATGCAGCGCCCGCGGGTTGACCTGTTGGAAATGTGCAACCAATTCGGCCATGCCGTCATTCATGCCCAGCTCGTTGCCGAGCGTGAACATCGTGAATGACGGGCTGTTGCCGAAGTGGCGGAAGATCGCCTCCCCCTCGCGCTTGCCGTAGTCGAAGAGGCCAACCTCATCCTCGCTCGAATTGACGTCGAGGAAGTCGTAGTTGTGGACCGCCGCGTTTTCGTCGTCCGGCGCCTTGAAGGCACTGCGCTTGTTCGGCAGCTCGACCTGCAGATAGAGGCCCAGCTCATCGGCCACCTCGAAGGCGGCCGCGGGTGGACACCACGAATGAAACCGGACGTGGTTGAGACCCCAGTCCTTCTGGATACGCAGGATGCGCCGCCACGACTCGCGGTCCATCGGGGCGTAGCCGGTGAGCGGGTAGTTGGCGCAATCGACCCGCCCGCGCAGGAACACCGGACGACCATTGATCACCAGCCGGTTGCCCTCGCGGGTGAAATCGCGCATCCCGAGAGTCACGGACCGCCGGTCGGAGCACCGCGCTTCCCCGGCGCGGGTCGTGAGATGCAGGTCGAGTTCGAGCAGGGCGGGATGGAACTCGTCCCACAGCGGCACGCCACCGCCGGGTCGATAGGTCCACTCAAGCGTGGATCCCTCGGGGGGGATCTCCACCTCGATCGACTGCGGAGCGAAATCGTCCGGCTCCTTCACGTTGCGGCTTCGGCAGCGGAGTTTCAGAGATCCGGCGGCGGTTTTCCCGGTGATGTTGCCGAAGGCGGTCACCACGCGAGCCTCGCGGCTAGCGGCGTCGGGAAAAACCTGCACGTCCTCGATCCACACCGGATCGGTGGCACGCAGCTCGATGCGGCCGACGATCCCGTTCCAGTTGGTCTGCGTTCGCTCGTCGACCGCGTGGGACGGACCCACCGGCGGGAGCTTGGAGTTGTCGATGAGCAGGGTCAGCGTGTGCCGTCCCGGCGGGGCCGCCGTCGTGATGTCGAAGGTGTGCGGCGCACTGAGTGAGTCGCGCCATGAAATGAAGCGGTCGTTCACCCACAGCCGGCTGTGCTTGGTGCGCTCGAGGAAAAGGGTGATCCGCTTTCCCGCCCACGATTCGGGGATGACGATGTCGCGCTGATACCAGGCCGCCCCCTTCCAGCGCCAGACGCGGGCGAGGCGGTCCACCGGACGCTCGTTGGTGAGGATTCCCTTCTCGTTCTCGTCGGTGGTGCCGGGCAGGCGGATCGTGTCGGTGAGCGGCCTGGCATGCCATTTCCCGGCCACGCCCGCCTGATCGGGGTCGAGTTGGAAGCGCCACTCACCGGCAAGCGGCAGGGTCTCCGGTCCGGCCGCGGTGGCGACGACCGGACAGACCCCCACCGCCATCAAGGTGGATTTCAGGAAGTTCGGGACCTTCATGGGTCATTTGGAGGCGGGATGGGCGTGAATGATCTCCGCTCGGACAACTACGAAACACCCTCAACCGTCCTTCCGCGGGCGCGCGGAAAAGATCCCCTCACAAAAGCTCGGCAAGCGCCGCACGATGGGGATGACCTCACCGGGTGAGGCACTGAATTTCACCCCTGCGATGGGAGGCCACTTCCGCCGTGTCGAAGGTTTGGATGTCCGACTCCGCGCGGGACACTATCGGTCGCCCTCACTTGACAGTATGCATCATCTGAATTAAGTGCATACTCATGAAGACACGGGTGACCATCACGCTCGACCCGGAGGTCCACCGCCTTGCCAAGCGGACGGCCAATAAGAGGCACACCACCGTTTCCGGATTGATCGAGTCCTTGCTCGAAGCGGAAACCGCGCCCATCGGGAAGGATCTCGTCGCCAGCATGAGAGGAAGTGCGAGTCTCAGGGATGCTGAACCGGGCTCCGATCCACTTTATGATGCGCTGAAGGCAAAACACCTTCGCTGATGAAGGTGCTTCTCGATACGGATGTCTTGTTGGATGTCGCCCTCGCCCGCGAACCGCATGTCGATCACAGCACTGCCGTCCTCGAATGGGCGCAGGCGAGTGGCGAGGCCGCCGTCGCCTGGCACTCGCTGACGAATTGCTCCTACTTGCTCAAAGGTGGCAGAGCTTTCCTCAACAATCTGCTGAAGCTGGTGGACGTCGCCAGCGTCGGATCTGACCACGCCCGTCTCGCTCTTGGCCTGCCGATGTCCGACGTGGAAGATGCCTTCCAAGCCGCCGCCGCCGTGGCATGGAAAGCCGATTGGATCGTCACCCGCAACCTGCCCGACTACCGCAATTCTCCCGTGCCGGCCATCTCGCCGGCGGATTTTCTGAGGATGCTGGAAAACGCAGATTCGTGACAGCCATGATCGGTGGGAAACCCGTCTCCTGTCTCCTGTCCCCCCGCGCCTACCCCACCATGTATTTCAGGTCCGAGACGATGGTCGGGTAGGCCCACATGAAGTCCTTGAGCTGCGGCGCGGTGATGCCGTGCTTCATGGCCAGCGCCAGCACGTTGATCGCTTCGGCAGCGTTGTGGCGGGCGAGGTGGGCGCCGACGATGCGCTCACTGCCGTTCTCGATGATCACCTTGTAGCCGCCGTGCTTCTCGCCGATGCGCTTCGCCGAGGGCCAGCCGGTGGTGCTGCCCCGATTGACCCGAACGTCCAGCCCCTGCTCCTTCGCCTGCTCTTCGGTCAGACCGACCGACCCGATGCTGGGAGTGGTGAAGGCGGCGCTCGGGATCACCGAGGCGTCGAACTCCTCGTCGCTGCCGCTGAGGATATTCCGCGCAACCAGCTTGCCCTGGGCATCGGCCACCGGTGCCAGCATGGGCGAACCGGCCACGCAATCCCCGATCGCATGCACCGCCGGATTTGAGACGCTTCGCAACGATCCATCGACCACGATTCCGCCCTCGTGGTGTTCGACGTCTCCCTCACCCCCTTCCACCACGCTGAGGTTCGGCACCCGGCCGGTCGCCTCGATCACGAGGTCCGCTTCGTAGCGGGTCCCCGATTTTCCGGTCAAAAGAAAGACATCGCCCGACTTCTCGAGCTGCTCCGGCGACTCGTTGAGGATCACCCGGATTCCCGCATCCTCGCTGGCTTTCACCACCACCTCGACCATATCGGCATCGAAGCCCTTCAGCACCCGGTCCGAGCGCTGGAGGATGGTCACCTCCTTCGCCCCGGCCCGGGCGGCGACGTGCGCGAACTCGAAGGAAATGTAGCCGCCGCCGACGAAGACCAGGCGCTCGGGCAGTTCCGGCAGTTCCAGGAAGTCGTCGCTGATCCCCGAAAGTTCCGCCCCGGGATAACCCGCACAGCGGGGCGTGGCCCCGGTCGCCAGGATGATGTGGTCGGCAGTCAGCACCCGGTCACCAACCTGCAGCGACCGCTCGCCGCAAAAGCGGGCCCGGTCGTGGTAGGTGGCGACCCCCTCCTTCCGCCAGTCCTCGACCTCACCCTCCGGCCGCCCTTCCAGAAACTCGTTCTTCAGGGCCTGCAGCGCCTTCCAGTCGGTGCGCGGGGCTTCGACGATGCCGCGCCCGACCAGATGCTGCGCCATCGCCACCGCCTCGGCATTGCACACCAGATACTTCTTCGGCTGGCAGCCCCGCAGGGCACAGGTCCCGCCGTAGGGGCGCTCATCGATGATCGCAACGTCGAGTCCGCCTTCCTTCAATCCACTTGCCGCAAAATAGGCCGAGGTTCCGGATCCCACCACCATCGCATCGTGCTTCTGCTCGCTCATGGGGGCCACGCTCAGCACGGGACCGCACGATGGCCAGAAGCTTCCGGTAAAAAAGGCGGCGGTCCGACCAGGCACACGCGGAGAAAAACCCATGAAACCCCGCTGGTGCCGGCCGGACCGCCTGTGTCGCGACGGATTCCATGCAGCAGTGGTCGGGCCAAGCCGCTCGCAATCGAAATAAAATGCAGAATTCCCCGTTTTCCTACGCGATCGCGTGCCGGGGCGGGATTGCCGGAAGCTTCCGAAACCCTTAGGATTCAACCGGCTTCGGCCTGTTCCCCCTTCATGAAAATTGTCGTCCACGATTATGCGGGACATGCGTTCCCGACATCCCTGAGCCGCGCTCTGGCCAAGCGCGGTCACGAGGTCGTGCATGCCTTTGCCTCGACCCTGCAGACGCCCCGCGGCGACCTCCGGCACCGCGAAGGGGATTCCCCGACGCTCCGTTTCCAGGAGATCCCGATGGATCCGGACTACCCGCGCTACAAGTATTCCTTCCTGCGCCGACGCAACATGGAGGTCCGCTGTGGTCGGGCCGCCGCCGGCTTCATCCGCGAGTGGAAGCCGGATGCCGTGCTCTCCGGCAACACGCCCACCGAGACCCAGGACCCGATCGCCTTCGCCACCACCGGCGTCGGCGGACGCTTCTTCTACTGGGTTCAGGACTTCTACAGCCTCGCGGTTGATCGCCTGCTGCGGAAGAAGATCCCGGTCGCCGGATCGCTGGTCGGCAAGTGGTACCGCCATCTCGACTCGCGGCAGTTCGCCCAGAGCGAGCGCATCGTCACCATCACCGAGGACTTCACGCCCATTCTCGAGAAGGAGTTCGGCATCGATCCGGATCGCGTCGAAGTCGTGCCAAACTGGGCGGTGATCGAGGAACTTCCCGAGCAGGACAAGTCCAACGAGTGGGCGGTGCGTCACGGACTCCACAACCGCTTCGTCTTCCTCTACTCCGGCACGCTCGGGATGAAGCACGATCCCTCGATGCTGCTCGAGCTCGCCCGTCGCCACCGCGACGACTCCGAGGTGCGCGTGGTCGTGATCTCGGAAGGCATCGGGGCCGAATGGCTCAAGACCGAGTCGGCGAAGGCCGGGCTCAAGAATCTTCTCGTCCTTCCCTACCAACCCTTCGCCGATCTGCCGTCGGTGCTCGCCACCGGCGACGTGCTGGTCGGGCTGCTCGAGGAGGAGGCCGGCACTTTTTCGGTGCCGTCGAAGACGCTCAGCTACCTGTGCGCCGCCCGGCCGCTGCTGCTCGCCGTGCCTCCAGCCAATCTCGCGGCCCGGATCACCCTCGACCACGGGGCCGGCCTCACCGTCACCCCGGGCGATCTCGACGGCTTTCTCGCCGCCGGGCGCAACCTCCGCGAGTCCCAGGCGCTGCGGGCGAGCCTCGCTGCCAACGCCCGCAGCTACGCCGAGCAGACCTTTCCCATCGAGGCCAAGGCCGACACCTTCGAACGCATTCTCACCGGATGAAACGCTGCCTGTGGATCACCCGCCAGGACCCGCGTCCGGCCGACAGCGGCGACCTGATCTACACGATCGGGTTGCTGCAGGCGCTGGCCGCGACCGATGAGTGCCGGATCACCGTGCTGGCCCACCGGGCGCCACACAATGCGGGGGAGACGCTGCCGGGCATTCACTGCGAACTGCCGGTCGGCGTGCCAAAGAAGTCGCTGCTGTGCCTGCTCTCGAAGCTCCCCAGCGATGCCCACCGCCTCGGTGGCCGCGAGATGCGCGAGGCGCTGTGGGACCTGCTGCAAGAGGACTTCGACTGCGTGGTCATCGATCAGGCCGCCAATGCCTGGGCGCTCGACCTGATCCCGCGCGAGATGCGGGTGATTTACATTTCCCACAACCACGAGGCGAGCGTGCGCGCCGAGGTCGCCGAGTCCGGCGAGGGGTCCCCGCTTTTCCGCTGGGCGCTGACCAAGGACGCGATGAAATACGCCCGACTCGAAGACCGCCTCGCCGAACGCGCCGACGCCATCAGCGCCATCACCCCGCGCGACGCCTCGATCTACAAGCGCGAGTTTCCGGAGAAGCGGATCAAGATCATCTCGCCCGGATACTCGCGCCGGATCCCCGAATCCCTGCCCCCGCTGGTCGAGCGAACCCCGCGCCGCGTGGTGCTGGCGGGCACCTTCGAATGGCTGGCCAAGCGCCGGAACCTCGAGGCCTTTCTCACCGAATCCGCCGAACCCTTCGAGAAGGCCAACATCGCCTTCCACGTCGTCGGGAAATGCGACCCGGCCTACTTCGCCAAGCTCAGCGAGGAATTCCCGCAGGTTTCGTTCTTCCCCAACGTCCGCAGCATGGATCCCCATCTGGGCGACGCCCGGATCGGCCTGATCCCCGAGGCGCTCGGGGGCGGCTTCAAGCTCAAGGCCCTCGACTACATTTTCCGTGGCCTGCCCCTCGCATCGATCGGACCGGCCCTTAGCGGCCTGCCCCTGAATCCCGGACGCGACTGCCTCGCCGCCGGATCCACCTCCGAACTCGCGGAGCTGATCGCCGATCGCATCGACGACCTCGAGTTCCTCAACCAGGCCGCCGCCAATGCCCTGGAGAAATGCCGTGGCGCCTTCCACTGGTCCGACCGCGGCAAGGCCCTCGCCCGCCTTCTGACTCCATGATCTTCTTTCAGTTTCTCAGCATTTCAGAATTTCAGCATTTACCATGAAGCTTCTCGTCACCGGCTCCTCCGGCCTCATCGGCTCCGAAGTGTGCATCCATTTCTCCGCCCTCGGCTGGGAGATCCATGGCGTCGACAACAACCAGCGCGCCGTCTTCTTCGGTCCGCAGGGCGACACCCGCTGGAATCAGGACCGGCTGCAGCGCGACCTGCCCGGCTTCGTCCACCACGAATTCGACATCCGCGACCGCGACGGCGTGCTCAAGCTGCTCGCCGAGGTGAAGCCCGACGCCATCGTCCACACCGCCGCCCAGCCGTCGCACGACCGGGCCGCGGCGATTCCCTTCGACGACTTCGACACCAACGCCGTCGGCACGCTCAACCTGCTCGAGGCGACCCGCCAGGCCTGCCCGACCTCGCCCTTCGTCCACATGTCGACCAACAAGGTCTACGGCGACCGGCCCAACACGATCGCGCTCAAGGAACTCGAAACGCGCTGGGATTACGACGATCCGGCCTACGCCGACGGCATCACCGAGGAATTTCCCATCGACCAGTCGAAGCACTCGCTCTTCGGCGCGTCGAAGGTGGCGGCCGACGTGATGGTCCAGGAGTACGGACGCTACTTCGAGATGCCGACCTGCTGCCTGCGCGGCGGCTGCCTGACCGGTCCGAACCACTCGGGCGTCGAGTTGCACGGCTTCCTGAGTTTCCTCGTGAAATGCAACCTCGAGGGCCGCGAGTACAAGATCTTCGGCTACAAGGGCAAGCAGGTGCGCGACAACATCCACTCGCACGACGTCGCGCGCTTCATCGAGGAATTCATCAAGGCACCGCGGGTCGCCGAGGTCTACAACATCGGCGGCGGACGCCACAACTCGTGCTCCATCCTCGAGGCCTTCAAGATCGCCGAAAAGTTCTCCGGCAGGGAGCAGCAGTTCGCCTATCAGGAGGGCAACCGCATCGGCGACCACATCTGCTACATCTCCAATCTCGACAAGATGCGCGCCCACTACCCCGGGTGGGACATCACCGTCAGCCTCGAGGAGACGATCCGCCAGATCGTCGAGGCGTGGCAGAAGCGGTGAGGCAGTGTTTCCGTGTTTCGATGTTTCAGTCATCGATGCCGGGCCGAAGAACTGAAACACCGAAATACTGAAGCACCGAAACACCGACATGCTCCTCGACGACGCCACCGACCCGCTTCGAATTCCCCGCGCCCCCGAGGCGGTGTGGGTCGAGCGATTGCTGTGGGCGTTCATGCTGTCCTTCGCTTTCGACTACCGGGCGTCGGTGGACCGCCAGGCCGGCGGCGGCACCGGTCTCGACCAGTTGCTGTTCCTCGGCACCTGCGTGCTCGCCACGCTCGGCATCCTCTACTTCGGCTGGCGGCACCTGCTGGTCAGGCCCGGCGTCTGGATGATCACGCTGTGGGGTGGCGTGCTGGCCTTCATGGCGGGCGGCGCGCTGCTTCAAGGCGTCGATCCGACGCGCTCGATCCGCACCGGCCTGCCCTTCGGCCTGTGCCTGGCCGGCATGATCAACGCCCACATCGCCGCCTGCGCCGGACTCCGTCCGTCCCGCATCGTGGCCCCGGTTTTCGCCGCCGCGGTGATCAACATCTTCTGGCGCATCCTTCACGGCTTCCTGTTCAAGGAAATCTCGCTGGAGACCGTTCGCGTCGAGGTCCTCAGCCCTTCGACCAACTGGATGGCGGCCTGGATCGGCTGCGCCCTGCTGCTCCGGTCGCGCTTCCACTGGACGCTCGTCCTCGGCTCCGCCGCCTTGCTCACCGGGATCCTCATCACCGTCACCCGCGCCCTGATCTTCCCGGTGATGGCCTCGGCCGTCGCCACCTCGTTCTGCTTCGCGCTCGGCTGCCACTGGAAGATCTTCCGCTGGAGCGAACTTCCGAAGCGTTTGCTGCCGGTCGGTGCCGTCGCAGGGCTCGCCGTGGCCGGACTCGTCATCGCCGCCGCCGTCTGGCCCGCCCTCATCGAGCGCTGGGGCGAACGCCTCTTCCACCACGCCGGCGACCGCAACCTGGCCACGGACGTCTCGTGGCTCACCCGCCGCGCGGAGGCCGAAGACATCGTGCGGATCCTCGGTGAGGAACCGAACCGCTACGTCCATGGCATGGGCGTTGGCGCGTCCTATACCTGGAACATGGCCTACATCCCGGAGCTCCAACTCGTTTACCCCAAGAATGCCGACCTCGGCAGCGACGTCTGGTTCGCCGGACACTCGACCTGGACCTACGCGCTCTTTGCCGGCGGCGTCATCGGCCTGCTGGGCCACCTGGCCCTCTTCTCCAATACCGCGATCCAAAGCCTGCGCTCGGCGAAGTCCAACGCCGCCCTGCCCGGACCCGACATCTGGCTCGCCTTCCTGCCCTTTGTCGCCACGCTCTGTTTCCTGAGTGAATCGGCGACCTCCAATCCCTTCTACGAACGACTCGCCGGCATGACCTTCGGAATCATGGCCGGGCTGCCCCAGGCCTTCCACATCCGGGTTTCCTTCCTTGCCCGCACCGACCCGCACCGATGAATCCACCCCCCACTGTTGCACTCGTCGACACCCGCTGGGCCGGGCACCACCCGACCTACCTCCGGGAATTCAGCGCCTCGCTGCTGCGCATGGGTGCCCGCGTCCTGTTGCTGTGCCAGAAGCCCGACGAGATCCTCGAGGCCCTCGACGAGGCACCAAGCGACCGCATCGCCGGCTTCCCCTTCATCCACCGCAATCACGGAGTCATCAACCGCAACCGCGACCACGACCCCCTGAGCACGCCCCTGCGCTGGCGCGCCACCGCCGAAATCCTCGACCGTGCGGAGCGCGACACCGGCTGGACCGCGGATCTCGTCTTCTTCTGCTACCTCGACTGCTACCTTCGCTTCTCGCCCTTCCCGCTGCTTCCCGGCATGACCCTTGGCCGACCGTGGAGCGGTCTCTACTTCCGGAACGGGCACCTCGAGTTCCCCGGCGACCCGCTCCGCCGCGCGGCCAAGGGCGACCGGCTCCTGCGCAGCCCCGACTGCCGTGCGGTGTGCACGCTCGACGAGCGCTTCAACGACACCCTCGAGGAGATCTCCGGCCATCCGGCGATCGCCTTCCCCGACATGACCGACGAGACGCTTCCCGACACGCCGACCCCGGCTGCCCGAGCCCTCCGGGAAAAGGCCGGCGACCGGAAGATCATCGGGCTGATCAGCATGGAGAAGCGCAAGGGCCTCGTCACCATGCTCAAGGCCGCGCTGCGCGCCGGTGAATTACGAGAACCATGGTATTTCGTCGCCACCGGCCCCTATCCTCGGGGAACCTTCTCTCCCGAGGATCTCGCCTTTCTCGATGATCTCGAGAAACGCATCGCGGCGGGCGAAATCGACCACATCCACTTCGACACCAGTGGCGACCGGATCCAGGACGGCGCGCCCTACAACTCGATCTTCTCGACCTTCGACCTCGTCTGGGCCGCCTACGAGGGCTTTGAAGGAAGCAGCAACGCCCTCACCAAGGCCGCCGCCTTCCGCATCCCGCTCGTCGCGACCGCCGGCCAGTGCGTCGGCGACCGCGTCGAGCGCTTCCAGATCGGCCGCACCTTTCCCGAGGGCGATCCCGAAGCCGCGGTGGAAGCCATCCGCGGCGCGCTCAACGGCGACGGGCCCGACGGCGCCAAACTCGATCCTGAGTTCGCAACCTACCACCGAGGCCACTCGCGGGAGCGCCTCGATGAGGTGTTCCGCGAGCTTTCCATGATCGGCGATGGTTCAGGTGGTTTCAGGCTTGAAGCACAGGCTGAAAAGACACCCGCATGCCGACCCCTCAACGCGCGCTCCGAAAGCGGGGCTTGAGAGCCATCGCAGGTACACCTAAAATCACAGCATGGGAACGCTTCAAGAGATCGAAGAGGCAATCGACCGCTTGCCCAAAGACCAGGTTTTCGCACTGGGTGAATGGCTTCAGCGTCGAATCGATGCGCAGTGGGATCAGCAGCTTGAGGACGATGTGGAGGCGGGTCGTCTGAACAAGGTCGCAGAGGAGGCCCTCAGCGAATATCGCGCGGGGAAGTCGAAGAGTTTTCCGTCGGATGCAGAGTAGAGCCGTCGCCAGCTTTTGGGAGGGTTATCAGAGGCTTCCCTCAAGGATCCAGCGAGCTGCGGACAAGCAATTTTCACTTTGGCTCGAAGACCCCCACCATCCATCGGTGCGGTTCAAGAAAGTGGGTGACTTCTGGTCAGCGAGAGTGACAGGGGGCTATCGTGCCCTTGGAATCATGGAGGGGGATGTGGTGATCTGGTTTTTCATCGGAACCCACGCCGAATACGATCATTTGTTGTCGTAGCCTTCAAACCCCTTCCACACCTAACTTAGAAACTTCTCCCACACCTCTCGCTCCTCCAGGGAAGCGAGCACGTGATCGGCCTCCTGCAATCCATCCGCCGGGATGGAACCGGTGGCGACGGCGAGGCAGCGGGCACCGAGAGCGCGGGCACAGGCGATGTCCTTGGGCGTGTCGCCGATGATCAGGGTCTCCTCGGGAGTGAACGTCCGCCCGGCATGAGCCGCGGCCCGCTCAAGAGCGACCGGCCCGAGCCGATTGCGGTCGGGGTGATCGCAGCCGTACGCGCCGAAACCAAAGTGATGATCGAGCCCGTAGTGCCGCATCTTGGCCCGGGCACCGGACTCGATATTGCCGGTCAGGAGGCCCACCGTGATGTCCTCCCTGCCGGCAACCACTTCGAGCATCTCCAACGCACCGGCCAGCACCCGCCCCGGAAACCGCCCCCCTCCGAGGTGGCGTTCGAGATGTTCGAGATAGAGCGCGTAAAACGATTCGATTCCCGCCTCGTCGGGTTCCTGCCCGAAGTGCCGGAACATGTCCGCCACGATTCCCGAGTCGGTGCTGCCCGCGAGATCGAGTTCCGGGCCTTCCGCGCCGAAGCACTCGTGCGCCGCATCCTTCAACGCCCGCATCCCGGCACCGCCGGTGTCCACCAGGGTGCCGTCGATGTCGAAAAGCCAGAGTCTCGCCGGAGCGCTCACACCTTGGCCTCGTCGGCCGTTTCGTCGGCCGACTCCCCGTCGGCGGAATCGTCCTCGTCGGAGGCCGGCTCCGACATCACCTCCACATCTTCCTCTTCCTCGTCCTCGTCGATGAAGTCGTCCTCGTCGATCAACTCGCCGTGGAACATCTGGAACTTGCGCTTCTGCTGGGCCTTGGGCAGCGGCGAAAGCGTCATCCCCAGCGCACGGCCGCTCAACCTCGGTGGTTGGTCGACATTGGCCATCGTCTTGAGGTCCGCGATGATCCTTTCGAGCTTATCGAAACCCAGCTCGCGGTGGGCGTTCTCCCGGCCGCGGAACTGGAGCACCACGCGGATCTTGTGCCCCTCTTCGAGGAAGTTCTCGATGCGGTGCAGCTTGATGTTGTAGTCGTGCTGCTCGGTGCGGACGCGGAACTTGATCTCCTTCATCCGGGTCGCGTTCTTGGCGCTCTTCTCCTGCTTCTTGAGTTTCGCCTGCTCGTACTTGTACTTGCCGTAATCGATGATGCGGCAGACCGGCGGATCGGCCTTGGAGGCGATTTCGACCAGATCGAGCCCGACCAGCTTCGCCTTCTCCAAGGCTTCCCTGGCGCTCATGACTCCGAGTTGACGGCCGTCGGGGAGGACGACACGGACTCTGGGGGCACGGATGCGCTCGTTGACACGGGTCGTGTCACGCGGTGTCCGTTTGAATTTCTTCTTTTTCTTAGCGATGGCTCTGGTCGGTGTTGGTTCAGTGCGACGCGGCGAGAACCGGACACAGCCGGTGGCTCCCCGCGAAGAGGGTGGTGGAACGTGAATGCAGGAGTCCCGTCATGAGGGATGCATCAGCGTAGGAGCCGGTCCTCAAAGTGACCGGTTCTGGATTTCCTCGCGTATCGTTCCAATGAAAGCATCAAGTGATTGGGCACCAAGGTCGTCTTTGTCGCGGTGGCGGACGGAAACCGTCCCCTGCTCGACCTCTCGGGCGCCTAGGACGATCATATACGGAACCCGGTCGAGCCGGGCAAGACGAATCTTGGCACCGACTTTGTCACCTCCGCGGTCGAGCGAGACCCGCACCCCGGCATCGGCGAGCCGGGCGGTCGTCTCCTCGGCCGCCTCGAGGAACTTCTCGGAAATCGGCAGCACCCGCACCTGTTCGGGCGCCAGCCAGGTCGGAAACTTGCCGGCGAAGTGCTCGATCAGCAGGCCGGTGAAGCGCTCCAGCGAGCCGAAGGGCGCGCGGTGGATCATTACCGGGCGGTGGGTCGTGTTGTCGGCCCCGACGTATTCCAGCCCGAAACGCTCGGGCAGGTTGTAGTCGACCTGCACCGTGCCAAGCTGCCACGAGCGGCCGATCACGTCCTTCACCACGAAGTCGATCTTCGGTCCGTAGAAGGCGGCCTCGCCGAGTTCCTCGGTGTAGTCCACGCCCATCCCCCGCACCGCCTCGCGCAGCGCGGCCTCGGCCTTGTCCCAGTTCTCGGGCGAGCCGACGTACTTGTCGCTGTCCGGATCGCGCAGCGACAGCCGCACGGTGTAGTCGTCCATGCCGAGGGTCGTCAGGACCTTCTTCACGAGCCCGAGGCAGCCCTCGATCTCCCCGGCCACCTGGTCCGGCGTGCAGAAAATGTGGGCGTCGTCCTGGGTGAAGCCGCGGACCCGCGTCATGCCGCCCAGCTCGCCGCTCTGCTCCCAGCGGTAAACCGTGCCGAACTCGGCCAGGCGCACCGGCAGATCCCGGTACGAGCGGTGCTCGCTGTCGAAGATCTTGATGTGGTGCGGACAGTTCATCGGCTTGAGCAGGTAGCCTTCGTACTGCCCCTCCTCGAGGCCGTTGATCAACTGGTCGCAGCTCGCGTTCTCGTCGGCCAGCTTCTCGAGGGTGTCGCGCTCGGGGATCGGCGCATACTGGCTCTCCTGGTAGTAGGGGAAGTGACCGCTGGTGCGGTAGAGGTCGAGCTTGCCGATGTGCGGCGTGAAGACCTGCGAGTAGCCCTGCTTGTCGAGCTCCTCGGTGATGAAGTCCTGCAGCTGCCGGCGCACCAGCCCGCCCTTCGGTTTCCACAAAATGAGTCCCTGGCCGACCGCCTCGTCGATGTGGAACAGGCCCATCTCGCGCCCGAGCTTGCGGTGGTCGCGCTTCTTCGCCTCCTCGAGCCGCTCGAGGTGCGTCATGAGTTCGTCCTTCGTCGGGAAGGCCGTGCCATAGACCCGCTGCAGCTGCCCCTTGTCCTTGTCGCCCATGTAGAAGGACGACGACACCGCCATCAGCTTCGCGTGCTTCGTCTTGGCCGTCGAGCCGACGTGCGGGCCGGCACAGAGGTCGATGAATTCGCCGTTCTGGTAACAGGAGATCTCCTCGCCTTCGGGAATCTTGTCGATCAGGTCGAGCTTGAAGCGACTGGCATTTCCGGGGCGCTCGGACAAACCACCCAGGCGGCCGCTTTCGGCCATCGCCTTCGCCTCGTCGCGGGAAATCACGATCCTCTCGAAGCGCTGGTTTTCCTTCGCCACCTTGCGCATCTCCTGCTCGATCTTCTCGAAGTCGTCCGGCGTGATCCGGTGCTCCATGTCGAGGTCGTAGTAGAAGCCGTTCTCCACCGGAGGACCGTAGGCGAACTGCGCGTCCGGCCAGATCCGCAGGATCGCGGTCGCCATCACATGGGCACACGAATGCCGCAGGCGCTCCAGATCCGTCATCTGCTCCCGTTCTTCCAGCGTTTTTCGTTCGGCCATGCCGCCCCGGAGAAAGCAGGTCCGCACCCAACTTACAACCGCGAATCACGGCCGGCATCCCCGGCGTTGAGGCAAATCCGGGAAATCCTCACGGCCGGATCACCCGCAGGCGCATGAAACGGCCGCCCGGCCCACCGGGCAACTCGACATCCCCGACCGGATCCATCGACTCAACGGGCAGGTCGGGCTCCGGGAAACGCAAAGCGAGGCTGTGCGTTCTTGTCCTCAGTGATCGGAGCATCCGCAGCCTTCGACCCAGCGCGGGGCGACGTAGACTGTCATGAGTCCTTCGTTCACTTGCTCTGTGCGGAGAGGCGCAGATGGTGCAGCCGGGACGGCGGCAGGACCGAATGGCTCACTCACCAGGCGGTAAAATGCCTTCCCGGCGGGGGGTGCGGGATCGGTCCATGATTTCACGAACCCGTCACCACTGAACGAGAACTGGCTGGCATTCGAGAAGTCGAGATCGGTGTCCTTTTCGACGACGTAGTCGAGGAAGCTGGAAGACGGCCACTCAAGCTCGGTCGCCGAGGGCCCGAGATTCACGATCTCGACGATGGCTGGAGGGCTGACTTCCCAGCCAATGTCCAGCAAGCCCGCCAGATCGAGGTCGGTCGCCACCGTGAGTCCGCCGCTGCTGCCGGTCAGGCTGGGCCGCATCATGACCGCGCCGGAAGATCCATGGGGCGTACCAAAAGAGCCGTAGGCGGGTTTGTTCGAAACGCTCTGATCAAAGTGACCTCCACCGGTTTGCACGGCGGGCGCGCTACCTGCCGACTGCACGACGGCCGGGCCGGTGAAGGTGTTCGAGTTGATGAGGTTGTCCCACGACGCGGCCGTTCCGATACCAAGCACATGCGCGAACTCGTGCAGGGCCACCGGAATGAAGTCGGTCTTCGTGGGATGGGGGGTCGATGAGAAATTGAAGTCCGTCGTGATGTCGAACGTCACGAAGCCGAAGGAGGGTGCGAAATCGGTTGCCAGGCTGTCGTCGTTGACATCCGCCCCCGGATTTCCCCGGGCACGGATCCTCGAGAACCACGCGGCAGCCGATCCAAATCCACTGTATCCGGACGTTCCCCCCTGACCTCGGACGGTGCCACCCAGTTCACGGGCTCCGGCGAAGACGATGAGGATATCTTCCGGGACTACCGGATTGGGCAAACTCTCGGTGGCTCCGGTTTGGGGATTGCTGACAAATACGGTCCAACTGCCACCGGGGAACTCCGAAGGATCCACCCGCAACAGATTATCGCTCAGCAAGTCACTATAGAACTGAGCAGCGGCCTCAAGCGCTTGTCGTCGCTCGGGAATATCGAAGTAGCCGTCGGTGTCGTAGGTGTAGTCGACTTGAATTTGAATGGCGGATGCCGAGGTCGCGAGCAAGGCACTCAGGAATGGAAGTGGACGCATGGTTCTGGTGATTAAGCGGTTCCTGGGGGCTCCGAACACTCCATGGTGCGACTCGCATCAACAAGTCTGAAGATCCTGAAATTCAAGGCTGGTTGAGAACCAGGCCAAGTGCCCGCCACCGCACCCCCGGCAGCGGGTCCCATGAACTCCAATCCTTTGGAGCAACGACGGTAGCCACCCCGGGCCGCCGGGGCACTTGGCAGTTCTCCATGGCTGTGACAGCCTGTCCCCGCGCATGGCGGGCTCCTTCCACCTCACCTTTCTCGGCACCGGCACCTCGGTCGGCGTGCCGGTGATCGGCTGTGACTGCGCGGTCTGCACCTCCGGCGACCCCCGGAACCGCCGCACCCGGGCCTCGATCCATCTCGAGGCCGGCGGGCACAGCCTGCTGGTCGACTCGGGACCCGACCTCCGCGAGCAGGCACTGCGTGAGAAGCTGACCCGCGTCGATGCCGTGCTCTACACCCACGCCCACGTCGATCATGTCGCCGGCTTCGATGAGTTGCGGGCCTTCTGCTGGCGGCGCGACGACCCGCTGCCGCTTCACGGCAACCGCCAGACCCTCGACATCCTCGGTCAGATGTACCCGTGGGCCTTTTCGCCGGACAACGTCTACAAGGGCTACGTCAAGCCCGCCCCGGTGCTGCTCGACGGCCCCTTCGGGATCGGCAGCCTGAAGATCACCCCGCTGCCGGTCGTCCATGGCAACATCGAGACCCACGGCTTTCTCTTCGACCACCCGGGCTACCCGCCGATCGCCTACATCCCCGACGTGAAGGAGATCCCGACCACCACCCGCGAGCTGCTGCGGAACGTCGACATTCTCATCCTCGACTCACTGCGGCCCGATCCGCACCCGACCCACCTGTCGCTCGCCGAGGCCATGGCCATGATCGGGGAAATCGAACCCGGTCAGGCGTGGCTGACCCATCTCGGCCACGAAAACGACCACGCCGCGCTGGCGGCCGGCCTTCCGCCCCAGGTCCATGTCGCGCACGATGGATTGAAGCTGCCCGCTTTTTAGGTTCCATCCCGGCGCGGGAAATCTTCCCATCGTCTCATGTTCCCCGTTCCGCTTCTGATCCTGGTCCTCTCCGTCGCCCTGCGCGCGGAACCGCCGGAGCCGCCGCGGCCCGCCACCGTCGCCGTGATCTACAACAGCGGGGTCGAGGGATCCGAAAAGCTCGCCCGGCTCTACGCCGAGAAGCGCGACATCCCCGCCGAAAACCTCATCGGCCTCCCCCTGCCCGACAAGGAGGAGATCAGCCGCGACGAGTACGACTCCCTGCTGCGGGAACCGCTCGCCGGGATCTTCGACGAACGCCGCTGGTGGCGCCGGGTGCGGGATCCCAAGGGCAACCCGGCCCTCCAAAGCACCAAGATCCGCATTCTCGTCTGCATGCGCGGGGTGCCGAGCCGGATCAAGCACGCCTTCCCCAAGAACGAGAACGGCGCCCCGCCCACCCAGCAGCAGATGATGGCCACCGCAAGCGCCGCGGTGGATTCCGAACTTGCGATGCTCGAAAACGAGGGGCTCCCCCTCGAAGGCCCGCTCAACAATCCCTATTTCAAAAGCGACGCGCCGGTCGCCGAGGCCGAGCCGCCGATTCTCCTGGTCGGCCGGATCGATGCCCACAGCTTCGCGGTCTGCGAGCGCATGATCGAGGATGCCGTCGAGGTCGAGAAGACCGGCCTGTGGGGCTTCGCCGTGGTCGACCTCGCCAACAAGATCGCCCAAGGCGACGGCTGGATGCGCACCGCGGCGACCACCCTCGACGGCCAAGGCATCCCGACACTGGTCGACCGTTTCAACGAAACCCTGCCGGTCAACTTCCCGCTCGATGACACCGCCTACTACCTCGGCTGGTACGACTGGAACGTCAGCGGCCCGTTCGTCAAACCGGGGTTCAAGTTCAAGCGCGGGGCGGTGGCGGTCCATCTCCACTCCTTCAGTGCGGCCACCCTCCGGGATCCGAACAAGACCTGGTGCGCGCCCCTGCTCGCCAGGGGTGCCGCCGCCACGGTCGGCAACGTCTACGAACCCTTCCTCCACCTGACCCACCACCTCGACATCCTCACCGACCGCCTGCTCGACGGCCACACGCTCGTCGAAGCCGCGTACATGGCCGCCCCCGCCGTATCCTGGCAGGCGGTGGTGCTCGGCGACCCCCTCTACCGGCCCTTTGTGCGCATCGACGGGTCCGGCCGCAAGGCCGACGCCGACCGGCTCTTCCGCGCGCTGCGCATCGCCCAGCTCCGTTGGCCGTCCGACGACACCGAGCGCGAGGCGCAGCTGCGCGCCGCCTCGACGCGGATGAACGATCCGCGCCTGCTCGAAGCGGTCGGCCTCCACCTTCACCTCATCGGTCGTGGCGACCGCGCCGCCTCGATCTTCCGCGATGCGCTGCCGCGCTTCACGGATCCCGCCGGCAAGCTTCGCATGGATCTCCACATCGCCCGCATCGACCGCGAGGCCGGACGCAAGGAGGCCGCCATTCGCCAGCTGCGCACCGCTTCGACCACCTTCGCCTCGCTGCCGGAAGCCAAGGCGGCCCTCGCCTGGCTCAACATCATCGATCCACCGCCACCACCACCCGCCCAGGCCCCCGAGAACCGATGACCCGCTACGCGCAACTACGGGAATCGATCCTCGCCGCGGTCGCCGAGTCCCCCGCCCCCGATCTCCCCTCCGAACTCGAGCTCCAGGCCCTGTGGTTCGCCGGCGCCTTCGGCCGGGAATTCGTGGATGCCGATGGAGCTACGGTGAAGATCGTACAATTCGGCGAGTGGAACCGCACCGCCGGCCCGGACTTCCTCCATGCCTCGGTGGCCATCGACGGCGAGGCCCGCGCGGGCGCCATCGAACTCGACTGCCACGCCACCGACTGGGAGGCCCACGGCCACGGGGCCGATCCCGCCTTCAACCAGGTCGTGCTCCACGTCGTCTTCCGCTCGCCCGAAGCCGCCACCTTCACCCGCACCGCCGAGCACCGCGCGGTGCCGCGGGTCACGATCGCCCCCGACCAGCTCGAGGAGGTGCTCCAGCGCCCGGCCCGCGAAGTGGCCATCGCCCGGCCGGGACGCTGCCTTCATCCCCTCGCCGAAATGCCGGAGGGTGCGGTCGCGTCACTCCTGCGCGAGGCGGCGGAATACCGGGCCGGACTCAAGAGCTCCCGCCTCCTCCAAACGGCCGACGCCCACGGTCGCGACGCCGCCCTTTTCCAGGCCACCGCCGAGACCCTCGGCTACCGGCCCAATGCGCTGGCGATGCGGCTGCTCGCCCAGCGGTTGCCACTCGCCGCGCTGCGCGAGGACCCCGGGGCCGCCGCCGCGCTGCTCTTCGGGGTCGCCGGGTTTCTCGCGCCCGACCTCCACGAGAAGGCCCCCGCCGACACCCGCGACCAGCTGCGGTCGCTGTGGGACACCTGGTGGAAACACCGGGCCCGCTGGGAAACCGATCACGCCATCCCCTGGCAGCTCGGCGGCCAGCGCCCCGCCAACCATCCCCACCGCCGGGTCGCCGCCCTCGCCGCCCTGGTCCGGGCCTGGCCCGCCTACCGCCGCCACGCCCTCGGCCGCCCCTTTTCGCCGAAAGCCGTGCTCCGCTTCCTCGGCGATCTCGAAGACCCCTTCTGGATCCACCGCCACACCCTTTCTTCCGCACCCTCCGCCAGGCCCGTCGCCCTCTTCGGCAAGTCACGCGCCACCGAACTGCTCGTCAATCACCTCGCGCCCCTCGCCCTGCACGAGGATCCGCGGTTCGACTGGGAGGCCTTCCTCCGACTGCCGGCCGCCACCCCCAATGACAAGGTCCGCCGCGGCGCCATCCGCCTGTTCGGCTCCGAGGCCCAGGCCGCGCCGTGGCTGAAGAAGGCCGCCCACCACCAGGCCCTGCTCCAGATCTACCACGACTTCTGTCTCGAAGACCTCACCGACTGCCACGACTGTCCCTTCCCGGAACAGCTCTCGCAGTGGTGCTGACCCGAAGTTCCAAAGTCGAAGTTCCAAGTTCCAAATTTCACAACCCGAGCCTTTGCGTCTTGGCGACTTTGCGGTTCAACCTTCTTCCACCCCATGCTCGAGCACCTCGTCGCCCTCAATGCCCTGCCGAAGATCGGGCCGGTCCGGATCCGGCGCCTGCTCGACGCCTTCGGGTCGGCCGAGGCCATCCTCAACGCACCGAAGGACCGGCTCACCCGCGTCGATGGCATCGGCCCCGAAACCGCCGAGGTCCTGCGCTCGTGGGAAAGCCACACCGATCCCGCCACCGAGCTGCGCGAGGTGCGGGAGCGCGGACTGTCCCTGCTCACCCCCGACGACGAGGCCTTCCCGCCCGCGCTGCGCGAGGCCTACGATGCCCCGGTGCTGCTCTACGTCTGGGGTGAGGTCCTGCCGCGCGACCGCCATGCCATCGGCGTGGTCGGCACCCGCCGCGCCACCATCTACGGGAAAAACAGTACCAAGAAGCTCTCCTTCCAGCTCGCCGATGCCGGACACACCATCCTCTCCGGACTTGCCCGGGGCATCGACACCACCGCCCACGAAGCGGCGCTCGCGGCCCGGGACGGTCGCACCGTCGCCGTGATCGGCTCCGGCCTGGCCAAGATCTTCCCCGCCGAAAACCTCGGCCTCGCCGAGATGATCGCCGACGGCCACGGCGCGGTGGTTTCCGAGTTCCCGCTCCACACCGCGCCGGACAAGCAGACCTTTCCCCAGCGCAACCGCATCGTCGCCGCCTGGTCGCGCGCCCTGCTCGTCACCGAGTCGCCCGCCTGGTCCGGCTCGCTCATCACCGCCAATCTCGCCGCCGAGTATGGACGACCCGTCTACGCCGTTCCCGGTCCCATCGACAAGCCCACCTCCGCCGGTTGCCACCGCCTCATCCGCGACGGCGCCACTCTGGTCACCGACGCCGGCGACATCCTCGACGACCTCGGCGGCCTCGGATTGGAGCGCGGACTTCGGTCCGCATCTTCCGCATCGGATTCAGTCGGGCCACCCGACACCCCCGAACTTCCCCCCGAGGAACAAACCGTCCTCGACGCCCTCGGCGACAACGAATCCGGCGTCGACCGCCTGATCGACGTCACCGGCCTCCCCGCCCCGACCGTCACCGCCACCCTCCTCAAGCTCGAAATGAAACGCCTCGTCCAGGCCCTCCCCGGTTTCCGCTACGTCCGCCGATGAAACACTTCCCATCACACAACCCCTGCCGCGCCTGGCTTCACCGTTTCGCGATCCTTGCGCTTTCGGCCGTCACCTCGGCGACCGGGGCGGATCAGCACCTGAACGGCCTCTTCTACTATCGTCCACCGCAGCCTCGGGAAGCACGGACCGTGGAATGCGACGTGGCGGCTTACGGCGGCACCCCTGCCGGTGTCACGGCGGCGATTCAAGCCGCTCGCATGGGTCGCAAAGCGGTGCTGGTCTCATTCAATGGCCATGTCGGCGGCCTGACCTCGGGAGGGCTGACCGCCACCGACATCGGCGACCGGAAGTCGATCGGCGGATTGGCCAACGAGTTCTACCAGGGCATTGGCAAGATCAAAGACTTCAGCCCGTCGGCGGCCGAGGAGGCCTTCCGCAGGATGCTCGAAGAAGCCGGGGTGGAAGTGATCCTGAATGCACCGCTGGAGTCGGTGGAAACCAAGGACGGCCGGATCGTCTCGATGAAGATGGAAGGCGGCGAGACCATCCGCGCAAGGATGTTCATCGACGGCACCTACGAGGGCGACCTGATGGCGGCGGCGGGCGTTTCCTATCAGGTCGGCCGGGAACCGCGCAGTGCCTACGGCGAATCGCTCGCCGGACAGTGGCAGCAGGTATCGTGGAAGGGCGTCTATCAATTCTGCGGGCTGCCGATCAGCCCCTACGTCCATCCCGGTGACCCGGAGTCCGGCCTGTTGCCGGGGATTGCCTCGGATCCTGCCGGCAAGCCGGGTCAGGGCGACTACCGGATCCAGGCCTACAACTTCCGCATGTATCTCTCCAACAAGCCGGGCAAGGTGCCCTTTCCCAAGCCGCAGGGATACGACCCGGGCCGCTACGCCCTGCTTGCGCGCTTCCTGAACATCGAGCCGCGGCCGACGTGGACACTGAACTACACCACGCGCCCGATGACCGATGGCCCGGTGCAGATGCGAAATGGCGACTCGAACAACGCCGGAAGCTTCTCGACGGATCACGTCGATGGTGCCCACCACTGGCCGGACGGAACCTACGAGCCGGTCAATTTCTCAAAGTTGCCGGAGCCGCGCCGCGGCCTGCCGATGCCCATGCGCGCGCTCTATCAGCTCCGCGAAAAGATCTTCCAGGACCACGTCAGCTACCAACTCGGGCTGCTGTATTTCCTCGCCCACGATCCGCAGGTTCCCGACAAGCTGCAGGAGCGCGTGCGGAAGTTCGGACTCGATCCGGAGGAATTCAAGGAGACCGGTCACTGGCCTCACCAGCTCTACGTCCGCGAGGGGCGGCGCATGGTTTCCGACTACGTCATGACCCAGGCCGACTGCGAGCGGACGCGCATCGCCGAGGACTCGGTCGGCCTCGCCTCCTATGCCATGGACTCCCACTTCTGCCAGCGGGTCGTGGTCGAGGAGAATGGCCACACGACCGTCCGCAACGAGGGCGGCTTCGGACACCCCTGCAAGAACGGCCCGTACCCCGTCGCCTACCGCTCCATCGTCCCGAAACGGGAGGAGTGCACGAACCTGCTGGTGCCGGTCGGCCTTTCCGCCTCCCACGTCGCCTTCGGTTCGATCCGGATGGAGCCGGTCTTCATGATCCTCGGACAGAGTGCCGGCACTGCCGCCGCAATGGCGATTGACGCGGATCAGCCGGTACAGGATGTCCCTTACGCCAAGCTCAGGGAGCGGCTCGAGAAGCAAGGGCAACGGCTGTGATCAATCCCGGGCAGTCGTGACCCTGAAACGGGAACGATGAACCGCTGATTACGCAGATTAAGCGGATTTCGAAAGAGCTGGAAATACGGCAGGAGTCACTTGAAGAGAGCTCATCCGGTTCGATCCACCTCATTGATTTTCCGCGTAATCTGCGAAATCTGCGGTTCCCATCTCTGAATCCACAGTCACCAATCCCGCGAGGCCCGCCCCCATGAAACCCACCACCAACATCGCCCAGACCACTGCGCCCGATGGTGCCGTGTTCCGCCTCGTCGGCCACGACGGCGAATTCTACCTCTACATGAATGACCGCCAGGTCATGAGCACCACGCTCACCCACTCCGAGTTGCTGCTGGCCGACGGTGGCTGCGACTTCCGCGACAAGCGGCGCCACCCCCGGGTCCTCATCGGCGGGCTCGGGCTCGGCTTCAGCCTCCGGCGATCGTTGGAAATCACGGGCGAAAAGGCGCTCGTCGAGGTCGCCGAGCTGCTGCCCGAGGTCATCGAGTGGAACCGCAGATGCCTCGACGGCTGCAACGATGACATCCTCGCCGACCCGCGGACGCGCATCGTCGAGGCCGACGTCTACGACCGGATCGTCGCGGCCGCCGGCAAGAAGGGCCCGCGCTACGACGCCATCCTGCTCGATGTCGACGACGGCCCCTCCTCCCTGCTCCAGCCGCGCAACGCCCGCATCTACGGACGGGAAGGGCTGCAGGTGATCAAGCGCGCCCTCAGCCCCGGAGGCCGCGTCGCCTTCTGGTCCGCCGGCGTCGAGGCCGGCTTGCTGCGCGACCTCCGGCGCAGCGGATTCGCCGTCGAGGAACTGGAGGTCGCCAAGCACCCGCGCGCCAAGCGCCGGGAACACCGGATCTACCTCGCCGAGAAACGGGACTGAGCCGACACCCCGGCTCGACAAACGCCATGACCCTGCGACAAGGCACGCCATGAAGAAGTCCTTTCCCCTCGAAGTCCCCGGCATCAAGCCTCCGCGGGTGGTGGCCGCGATCAAGAACGACGTCCGCAAGTATATCAAACGCGAGCGCCGCAAACCGCTTCCCGAGGACGTCGACTTCTGCGACTTCGCCTGCCGGGTCGGCACCGAACCGGAGTCCGCCACCGAGGCCCACGTCGCGGAGCTCATCGCGCTCATCGACAACGCCTCCCGCAAGGAATGGCCCGCCATCTACATCGAGATCCTCGCCAAGCCGGGATATCGAACGAAGAAACCCGGCCCGGAAAGCGCGACCGATGAGTGATGCCCACCCCAATGATCCCCTTCACGGGATCACGCTGAAAGCCATCGTCACCGAGCTGCACGAGCGCCACGGCTGGCAGGCGATGGCCGACCGGATCCCGGTCCGCTGCTTCCAGAACAATCCCAGCATCAATTCCAGCCTCACCTTCCTCCGCAAGACCCCCTGGGCCCGCGAGAAGGTCGAGAAGTGGTACATCGAGGAAGCCGGGCGGCACTGAGCGGTCACGGATCCAGATACCCGTCGAGGCGCTCACGGATCGCGCCCAACCGGTCCCCGAGCGCGCCGAACCGTTCCTCGCGCCGCCAGGCGTCGATGACCTCGCGCGCCGCCCGGTCCCGCGCGTCCATCTCCGCGCCCGAAGGGATCTCCACCCTGGTCAGCAGGTTGTCGGAAACCGGGTAGTTCGAGTTTGGAAAAATCGCCGCGAAGGCATCGAGCCCGGCGGCACTCCGTGCCGGATCGAGCAGGTAGTCCTCGACCACCTTCCGCTGCGCGGCGTCCCGCAGGTCGGCCCGCGCCATGAGCTGGGCAAGCATCACCGGTCGCGACGCCGCCACCGCGGCATCGCCGGCAAGCCAGCCGAGGGTCTCCTCCGGCGCCAAACGGACCAGCCGGTCGAGCGTGAGGAATGCGGCATGGGCCGTGGCACGACCGGCCTCGCTGCGGTCGGACACCAGTTCGGACAGAAGCGGCACGGCGGAGGTCGCCCGCGTGTGGACCAGCACGTCGAAGGCCTCCAGATACCCGGCGGTCGGTTTCGTGCGCCACTCGGGATTCCGCACGAGTTCGATCGCCTTTCGCTCCAGATCGTCGCGGGTTTCCGGTCCCGGATCCCCGAGCGCCTTGTTTCTCAGGCAGACCGCCCACTCGTCCGGGTCGTTCGATTCCGCCAGGACGGTCTCCGCCAGCTTCGCGGCCTGCGCTGGATCGATCCGGCCCAGCCAGTCGAGCAGGGCCACGCGCAAGGCCGGCGCCGTCTTCAGGCTCCCATCCGGGCGCAGCGTGAAGGACAGGCCGGTCCGGAAATTGCGCGAATCGTCCGCCAGAAAATCGACCATCGCCCGGGAGGCTTCGGCAGGCGGCATGGCGAACAGGTCCGATTCAAGCCTCGCGAGAATCCGCCGGACATCGGCGCCCCCCCTGGCCGCATCGAGGCTTCGAAAGGCATCGTCGATCACCGGGGCGACCGGCCCTGCGACGCTCTCCTGCCGGGCCGCCGAAGGCACCGGCTCCCCGCCTTCCACCCGCCCGGCATCCGACGGACCCCGCCGGACCATCAGCACGGCAACTCCCAGCATCACCAGGAAAACCACCACCCATCCGCCGCGTTTCATCGCCTCGACTCTCCGGTTCGCCGCCGTCGGGGAACAAGACCCAAATCCAACTCCTTCACTGGGCGCTCCGGTCGCGGCGGGCTCCCTCGAGGTGCTCCTTGGCCTCCCCGACCAGGAACAGCGAACCGGCGATCAGCACCGGTGCCCCGCTCGCCTTCGCCGCCGAGAACGCCTTGGCAAAATCCTCGTGCAGGCAGGCCTGGGAAAAGTGCCCCACCAGCGCCTCGGCCGGAAGGGCGCGTGGCGAGTCGATCGGACAAAGATGAACCTCGGAAGCAATCCCGTCCAGATGGCGCGCGATTCCGGCGACATCCTTCGATTCGACCGCACTGAAAATCAGCGCCGCCTTGCGCTCTCCGAATCGCTCCTTCCAGGTCCGGACCAGCGCCTCCGCCCCCTCGGGATTGTGCGCGCCGTCGAGCACCACCTTCCCGTCGTCGCATTCCAGAATCTCGAAACGGCCGGGCCAGCGGACCGTTTCCAGGCCGTGTCTCACCGTCTCGTAGTCGAGCGGATAGCCCAGCGCGTGCAGGCATTCGAGCGCCAGCGCCGCGTTCCAGGCCTGGTGCTCCCCCGGAAGCCCGATCGGATAACCGCGGAGCGGGACGGGCACGAAACTCAGTGGCGTCCGCCGCTCGTTCGCCTCCAACTCCAACACGCGGCGCGCTCCATCATGCTGGGGCGCGGAGATCGCCGGCTTCCCTTCCACCAGGATCCCCGCCTTCTCGAAGGCGATCTTTTCCAGGGTGTCCCCCAGCCACTGCATGTGGTCCATGCCGATCGGCGTGATCGCGCAGACATCCGCCGGCACGGCCGTGGTCGCATCGAGGCGGCCGCCCATGCCGGTTTCGAGGATGATCAGCTCGCACTCCCTTTCCCGGAACCAGCGCATCGCCGCGGCCAGCGTGATCTCGAAGAAGGTCGGATGCGGGTCGAGGCGTTCGCAGATCCCCCTCAACTCGGTCAGCAGGGCGGCACATTCCTCCTCGGGGATTTCGACGCCCGAGACGCGGATCCGCTCGCGGAAGTCGATCAGGTGCGGCGAGGTGAAAAGCCCGGTGCGCGTGCCGCCGGCCCGGGCGACCGACTCGGCCATGGCGCAAGTACTACCCTTGCCGTTGGTCCCGGCGACGTGAAGGACCCGCGTCCGGTGCCCGGGATAGGCGAGGAACTCCTTGAGGAGGCGCCGCGGACCGTCGAGCCCGAGCTTGATCCCGAAGAGCTGGGTTGAAAACAGCCAGTCGATGGACTCGCGGTAGTTCATGACCGGCCGCGACGGAATCTCACGCCATCATGTAGGCGAGGAGCGTGGTCAGCTTCTCGCGCAGCTTGGTGCGCGGCACGATCGAGTCGATCAGGCCGTGATCGAGCATGAACTCGGCCGTCTGGAAACCGGGCGGCAGGTTCTGGTGGGTCGTTTCCTTCACCACCCGCGGTCCGGCAAAGCCGATCATGCACTTCGGCTCGGCGAGGTTCACGTCGCCGATGGTCGCGAAGGAAGCGGTGACGCCGCCGGTGGTCGGATGCGTGAGGATGGAAATGTAGGGCAGCCCGGCCTCTCCCAGGCGCGCCAGCGCGCCGCAGGTCTTGGCCATCTGCATCAGCGACAGCATGCCCTCCTGCATGCGCGCGCCCGACGAGGCGGAGACGATGATCATCCCGCGCTTCTCCTTGATCGCCATCTCAATGGCCCGCGTGATCTTCTCACCGACCACCGATCCCATCGATCCGGCGAAGAACTTGAAATCCATCACCGCGATCATCACCGGCTTGCCGCCGACGGTGAGGCGTCCGGTCACGACGGCATCCCGGAGGCCGGTCTTCTCACGCAGCCCCGCGGTCTTTTCCGAATAGTTCTGGAAACCCAGCGGGTTGGCGGAGATCAGCTCGGTCTCGGTTTCCTCGAAACTCTGCGGATCGGCGACCAGCGCGATCCGGTCGTGCGAATCCATCAGGAAATGATGGCCGCAGTGGTGACAGGTCTGGAGGTGCTGGCGCAGCTCAAGCTGGTGGAGCATCGCGGAGCAGTCGGGACACTTGGTCCACAATCCTTCCGGCATCGTGTCCTTGGCCTTGTTCTTCCGGAGCTTGGGCTTGTCGAAAATTCCCATGATGGTGCTTGGAGGCGGGGAGCAGAATGCCCCGACCGGGATGGCCCCGAGGCTACCCGCGCATCACGGTCACGACAATCACCTTTTGAAAGCCCGCTTTTCTCAACACCCGGGCACATTCGTGGGCGGTCGAGCCGGTGGTGAAGACGTCGTCGACCAGCACCGCGCCCGCGCCGCCGACCGTCCCTCTGCGGACGGCAAACGCCCCGCGCAGGTTCTTCTGGCGCTGGCTGCGGCTGAGGCGCGTCTGGGTCTCGGTGGGCCGGATCCGCCGCAGCAGATCGAGCACGGGCATGCCGAGCCGCCGGCCCAGCGGGCGGGCGATCTCGCGGGACTGATTGAACTGCCGCCAATGATGCCGCCGCCGGTGCAGCGGCACCGGGACCAGCGGCCAGCCCTGCTCGTGGGCCTCGGCCAGGCGCGGATCGGAAAAGGCGGAAACGGTCAGGTCCGCCAACTCGCGCGCCAGTTCCAGCCGACGTCCGTATTTCAAATCATGCACCAGCGTCATGGCACCGTCCGAACGGAACAGGGCGGGCCGCGCAAACTCGAAGGCGAAGCTCTGGTCGCGGCAGTTCGGGCACGCGAACTCGGCCTCGATCCGCCCGTCAAACCCCTGCCCGCAGATCCGGCAATGTGGGGCGCGCAGCCGGGGCAACTCGTCGCCGCATGCCCGACACAGGCAACGCCCGCCCGGCACCCCTTCGCCGCACAGGTGGCAGATGCCGGGATAGACCAGATCGAGGGCCCGGCCGAAGATGCCTCTAAGGACCCGCCTCATCGATCTCGTCCGGCAGGCTCCGGCGGGTCATCAAGGCGACGACCAGGCCGGTCAGGATCACCATGACCAGCGGCAGCACACCCTCCAGCAGCGTCATGCCGACAAACCAGCGCGCGGCATCGGGCAGCTCGAAGACCGGCCAGGTGGCCGCCTTGAAGACGGTGAGCGCCAGAACCCAGCCCGCGTGCAGGCCGATCGGCAGCCACAATGAAGCCGTCCGGTAGCGCGCCACGCCCAGCACCACGCCGACGGCAACCAGGATGGAGAAGCTGCCGACCATCGAGAGCGGATCGGCGAAGCGGGAAAGAATCTGACCCAGCAGCTCGAAGCCGGCATTCCCGGCCTCGGGATCGGCCACCGCCGCCCCCGCCGGAGGCTCGAGGAAATGGACGAAGGCGAACAGGAACGACAGCGTGACGATCGCCATCGCCGGGCGCATCGCCCGCAGGAAGATGCCCAACAGAACCCCCCGGAAAAGCACCTCCTCGAGGATCGACACCACCAGCGCGGTGATCAGTCCTTTCCGCAGGGCGCCCCCCCAGTCGATCTCCGAGACGATGGGGTTGGGGACACCCTGGGTCGACTCCGCCGCATCGCGCCACAGGAAGAAGCCGGCCTTCACCAGGATCCAGCCGGAAATCATCAGGATCCCTCCCGACAACACGAACCCAAAAATCATCTCCGCGCCGCCATGGGGATTCCGGCGCAGGGGCTGACCCCGGCCGCTCACCACCGAATCCGGAAGTCGCAGCGACCAGGGCGTGTCCCGGTAGCGCTCGCCACCGCGGCCGAGCTTGAGCCAGGCCAAGAGCGGAAACAGCAGCACCAGGGCCGACAGCAGGACCGCGCGGTCGAAGAAGCGCCCGAAGTTGTCCTTGGATCGCTCCGCCGCCCGTCCGATCCATTCGACGAAGCCGTTGGTCTCCTTCTCGGCGGTCACCTCGGCGAGGCCCATGCCGATGTTGTAGATCCACGGGGCGATCGCCGCCCCGAGGACCAGGGTCCCCACCACGTAGAGGAGGACCTTGAAGACGTCGCCTTGGGAACTCGTCGGCACCCCCGCAAGCTACGGAACCCCACCGCCCTGCCAAGAACGGAGTCGATCCTTCACGAACCCGACTGCGGACCGAAGCCGGCAAGCGCACGGGCGGTGACCCTTTCCCCGTCCAGCTTGGGATCCGTTCCGTAAACCCCGCCCTGCTCGGCGGAGGGAAGCTGCGGACGATGCCGCCCGCCCTCGTGGAACCATGCATTCTCCCGGAACGCAAAGCTCCCGGCCTCCGTGTTGGGCCCCACGTTCACCGCCACGCGGTTGTCCTCCGGAAAAACGATGATGTTCCGTTCGATCCGCCCGTTGCGGCAGGCACCGAATTCCGGCACCGGCTGCTCCTGGAGAATCCGGAACGCCCACTTCTCCGGCCGCAGGATCAAGTTGTGCCGCACCGCGCCCTGGTCAGCCGTGACGAAGGCCACCGCACACTGTCCGCCGACGAACACGTTGTGGGCGACCGTGATGTCGCTCGCCTCGAAGCGGGTCACCTCGGGCCGGAAGTACGGCTTTCCCGTGCTTCCGCCGAGATTGATGGCCCGCAGGCCGGCATCCTCGAACCGCGTCCGGAAAACCGTGATGCCCCGCGTGCCCCCCTTCATCTGGATGCCGGACATGGAGTCGTGCCCTTCGAGTCCGCGGATGATGCAGCCGGTCACCTTTCCATCGCGGCAGCCGACCATGTCGATCGCCGAGCCACCCCAGCCTTCGATCCGGCAGCCCTTCACCTCGAAGTCGACCAGCCCCGACATCTTGATGCCGTCGTGGTTCCCCCGCGGCCCGGTGCGGAGGACCACCAGGTCTTCGATCACCACGCCCTTCACGGCTTGGTCAAGCCGCCCCGCGTCGTCGAAGTTGAATCCGTTCCCCGGATACCCCTCGGCCCGCAACCCCTTCACCTTCCAGTGCGGGCAGGCCGAAAACTGGATCGCGGTCGAGCCGCCCCCGCGCAACCACACCTCGCCCTCCGCCCGCAGGACGATCGGGCGGTCCGCCGTGCCAGCCCGATCGCGGACCTGAATCCCCCCGCGGTAGCTGCCCGCCTTCACCACGATTTCATCCCCCGGCTTCGCCGCCGCAAGCGCCCCGCGCAGCGAAGCATCGTCGTCCACCGTCACGGCAATGACCGAGGATGCCGCCAAAAGCCAACAGAGCAGGACGTTCATCGGGCAAACGTAGTCCGGACGAACCTCGGTCGAAAGCATGAAACCAAGCACCTCGCAGCGCCATCGAACTCTTCCCATGAGCCCCAAGCTTGCACTTCACTATTAAAGCCGGGAGGCCCGTCGGGTGCACTCGGTGCTTGAACCTGGGTAAATCTCTTCGAGGGGAAATTCAATTCTTCCAGAGGGCACCGTAGGGGTCAAAGACCCAAGTGTCATTCACCTTCTTTGCATCGACAATGGGACCGCCACCCCATAGCGGACCTCTACAGTAGCCAGCGGTGACGACGATCTGCTCAGACGTGCCCTTGATCTCAGCAAAATACTTGGCCGCTGTTAGCGCGGGTCACCTCCGCTATCTTATTGAGCTTGGACTATTTTTCGTTTGGTGGCGTGACGACGATCCATGGTGCCGAACTGGAACTCGCTCGGAAACCATTTTTCTTCGCCCAATCCTTCAGCGTCGAGCGGAAGATCTCCTTCCCTTCGTGTTCAACGACGATGGTGCCCGCAAGCGATCTAGAATAGGTCGACTTCCCGTCGGTTGTAGTGCTGGTCCATCCGCCAAAATAGAAGACCACTGCCACGCCTTCACCATTGGTATCGACCGGCTTACCAAGGGAATCAGGAAGCAGTTTCGTTTGGCGCTCAGGATCGATCTCGAGTTCTTCGTAGGTTCCGGCTCCCTCCAATCGCACCTTGGCACCTTGAATCGGGGTTCTGGAATCAGGATCGATCACCTGGACCATCACAGGAAAGAACCCCTTGCCGTCAGCATTGATGGCAGCGCTCGCCACGGTGGCACCCGCGATCCATGCGAGGATGATTGACTTCATGATTTCTGGCCCAACATTTGAAGACAGTCGACCCCAACCCCACGAAGCGCCGAAACTGTCCCGTTGCCCGGATTGAATCGTCAAAACCAGGGTGCGACAAGACCGCTCCAAGAGGACTTCGTCGCCGACTTGTCGAGCGTCAGGGTTCCGGCTTTGTCCATTCGATCATGCGCTCCCGAAGTTCTTCGCTGAATGCGTCCAGGTCTTCGCGCGTCATCATGCCGACGGCGAGCATCTGGATGATGAATTGTCTCATCCTGCTGCGCGAGTGCCCATCCAGGCACGCTCGAAGCGCTTTGGCGATCTCCCCAACCTGCTCCTCAAGATCCCAGAACCTCTCGGCAGGAGAGCGTTCCCCGTCCGCCAGGATCGTGGCCAACTCCTCAATCCGACCGCGAAGGTATCGCTCCCGGAGAATCGGGGCCAACTTGCGAAATGCCTTCCAGTCTTTCTCGTCCGGTCCGTCGTGCATGAATTCAATCTCTTCCACCCAGAGTCAACGTCCTCCCACACCTGCCGTGGACGCGACTTCGACGACAGTTTGAGGACTGGGTGGTCATGGTGGTTCGAGCTCGCCGCGGAGCAGATGTCAGGAACGGCGCCTTTTTCGCTCTTCTTGTTCGGAATGGGTGCTCACATACTCCAGTGCGGCGTGAGCGAGAAAATCCGACCGGGTATCACCCGTCTTCGACGCAAAGGAATCGATCTGCACCAGCAACCTCTCGGGGAGGGTGATGTTGACGCGCTTCGCCTTGCCGGAAAGCTTGGACAGATCGACATCGACCAAGGCCCAGATCCCCCCGGAAAACTCGCGTTTCGATCGGTGGTTCTCGATGGGCTGTCCCCGGGGAATGGGCTCACCGTCGATCAGAAGTCCCTCGACGTGGCATTCGATCGCTTCAACCGCATTGCTCAGGGCATCGTCGGCCGTCTCGCCAGCGGAAAAGCATCCCGGCAGATCGGGAACCGTGACTCCGTAATCGGAGTCCTTGTCTTTGTGAATGACGACTGGAAGTCTCATGAATCTCAGGGTGGCCAGTCCCTGCCGGCTTGGTGGAAGGTACTCCGAAGGAACCCTGCGTGACAAGATGCCTGCCAATGGATTCTCATTCAAGCACCCTCCCGCATTCCCCGGGATCGCCTGCCTGTCTTTCGGATCGCTCCCAAACCGTCGGGCGCGTCAGCGTCGCGCGGTCCTTCAGCGGCTCCAGCGGGCGCCGCCGACCGCTTCGTTGCCGCCGACCGAGGTGACGATCGCCGATCCGGCATCGCTGCGGTTCAGCCTTGCCAGCGCGGCGACGGTCTGCAGGCCGGCGGAGGCCCCGAGCGACTCGCCGAGCACGCGTCGCAGGGAAAAGCGCGGACCACTCCAGGACACCGAGTTTTCCGGCAAGTCGAAGCGCCCGACCCCGACACGGCCGTCGGCCCAGACGGTCGCACCGTCATCTTCGGCTTCCAGTTCCTGCCAGAGTCTTGCGAACGCCGCAACCCGGTCGGACTCGCCGGCGTAGTTCACGGAATCCGGCACCGCCATGAGCTGTGGACCTGCGCCATCCTTCTCAAGCACGACCGCCGCCGCCCCCTCCGCCGGCAACATACGGGAGCTGTAGTAGCCCATCGCCTCGGCGCTGAGCCAGTCGGCCTCCTCCGGGGAAACGACCACGCACAGGTCGCAGTCGCCCCGCTCCAGCCATTCGGCCGCCAGCTCGAGGCCGGTGAAGAACTCCGCCCCGTCGCCGACCAGCGTGTCATTGGGCGCGTGGCTGTGGGCCACCGCCGAGAGGTGGCTCGAGGGGGCGTTGTAAACCGTTTCGGGAAAGAGGATCGGGCTCGCGGTGGCAGGGGCTTCCAGCACCTCGCCGTAGAACCGGTTCGAGTAGTTCACGCAGCCGTTCATCATCGTGCAGACCACGCCGAGGCGCAGGTCCCCGGCCTTCACCGCCTCGAAACGCTCGACACCCAGGGCCTCGTACATCGCCGCCGCAGCGAACTTGCCCACCGCGCTGGCGCGGCGGAGTCGCGGGTCGCGGGGCAGTTTCGACCGATCCTCCAACTTCGGCACCCGCAGCACCGGTGTGCGGACGACTTCCCCGCCGGTGGTGGTCCGCTCGAATTCACCGACCTCCGGACGCTGGTTCGCATCGAGCGCCGCCATCATGGGCTCGAGCCCCCAACCCGCGGGCGAGACCGCGCCAATTCCCGAGGCGGTGATGCGGCTCATGCCGGGACCTCCCTTCCAAAGATCAGGGTCGCATTCGCTCCACCGAAGCCGAAGGAGTTCGTCAGCGCATGCCGCACCTCGACCTCGCGGGGTTCGCGGACGAGATCGAAGGTCACCGCCGGATCGACCTCCCGGACGCCGAGGCTCCCGGGGAGCCACTGGCCCTCGAGGGTCATCAGGCAGATCACCGACTCGACCGCGCCGGCACCGCCGAGAAGGTGGCCGATGGATGACTTGGTGGAACTCAGGCGGATCTTCCCCGCGGCGTCCCCGGCCCAGCGGCGGACCGCTCCGGCCTCGGCGACATCGTTGAGCGGCGTGCCGGTGCCGTGGGAGTTGATGTAGTCGATCTGCTCCGGCTCCAGCCCCGCCATGCGCGTCGCCTCGGTCATCGTCAGCAAGGCGGCATCGCCCTCGGGATGCGGCTGGGTAAGGTGGTGGATATCGGTCGCCGCCCCGTAACCGAGCACGCTGGCCCGCATCCGGGCACCCCGCTCGCGGGCGGCCTCGAGGCTTTCGACCACGACGAATCCCGCCCCCTCGCCGATCGCCAGACCGTCCCGCGCGGCATCGAAGGGACGCGGCACGCCGGAGGGCGACAGGGCCTGCAGGGAATCGAAGCCGGCGAAAACCAACTGCGCGAGACCGTCGTAGCCGCCCGCCAACACCCGGTCGGCCTTTCCTTCCCGAATCATCTGGAAGGCATGGCCGATGGCATTGGCGCCCGACGCGCAGGCGTTGGAAATGATCCGCAAGGGGCCGGCCACACCGAGCTCCGCCATCATCCGGGTCAGCTGACCCTGCGGCTGATAGCACTCGACCCTTCGAAACTGGCCCAGCCGTTCGCCGGCGATCGCATGCCGGTAAAAATCCTCGCCGATCGGCATCGCGCCGGCCGAGGTGCCGATGACGACCGGCATCGCGCCGGAGACGCCCGCCTCGTCGAGCGCCTCGCGGGCCGCCACGAGCGCGAAACGGGTCCCGCGATCCATCCGCTCCCAGGCCCGCGCGCCGACACCCGGCGGCTTTTCCGGCAGCACCGCCTGGCCGGCGGATTTCGTCCGCTGCTGCGAGACGTCGAACAGATCGACCTCGCGGAAGGCGGTTCGTCCTTCCCGGAAACCGGCGGCATTCTCGGACATGCCCAGCCCCATCGAGGTCACGATCCCGGCACCGGTGATGACCACCGGTCGGGCGTGTTCAAGGCGGGGAGAATCGGCGCGGTAAGCCACAATCGTTGGAATTCAGGCTGGCGGTCGGGCGAAAGCCGCAGCAAGACAACGGCCAGCGAGCTTGTCAAATGCTGCTTAACCGTTGGAAGGAAACCCTGGCGCGATCCCACGACCGTCCCGCAATCTTTGATGGCGACGAGGTGATCCGTTTCCGCGACCTCGATGAGCAGCTCGGCGAGCTCCCCGAAGCCGACGGCCCGGTGGTCGCCAGCGGCTCCGCCCGCGAGCTTGTAATCGCCACCCTGCGCGGCTGGCGCGACCGGGTGCCGGTGCTGCCGGTCGAGCGCGCCGGGGCCCGCCTGCCGGCGCTGACCGACATTCCCGAAGGCGTCGCCCACCTCAAGCTGACGCCGGGCACCGACGGCATGCCGCGCACGGTCCGCTTCACCGCCTCGCAGATCGCCGCCGATGCGGACCGGATCGTCCGGGCGATGGGGCTGACCCCCGAGATCCCCAATTTGGCCACGATCTCGCTGGCCCACTCCTACGGCTTTTCCTCGGTCGTCCTGCCCCTGCTGCTCCACGGCATTCCCCTGCGCACGGTCGAAGTCCCCTTCCCGGCCGTGGTCGCCGCGGCGTGGGCCGGGCACGAGGCGATGGTGGTCCCGGCCGTGCCCTCGATGTGGCGGGCCTGGCTGCGCTCGGGGATCCTGGAAAACGCCCCCATCCACCTCGCCGTTTCCGCGGGAGCCCCGCTGCCGCTCGACCTCGAGCGCTCGGCGTGGGAAGCGCACGGGCTCAAGCTCCACAACTTCTACGGCGCCTCCGAATGCGGGGGCATCTCATGGGACCCGACACCGGAACCGCGCACGGAGGCCACCGACCTCGGCGAGCCGCTGCCCGGGGTCAAGGTCTCCCTCGACGAGAACGGACGCTTCCTGATCGAGTCCGACTCGGTCGCCCTCGGCTACGACCACTCGCGAAACGGCGTGAAACTCGGCGGCGGAAAGTTTCTCACCACCGATGTCGGGCGACTGGAGAACGGCCGCCTCCACCTCGACTGCCACGCCGACGGCCACATCAACGTGGCGGGTCGCAAGATCGGCCCGGGCCGCGTCGAGGCGGTGCTTCTCGGCACCGGGCTCGTGAACAGGATCCGGGTCTTCGGCATCCCGAGCCAGGATCCCGAGCGGGTCGACGAGGTCGCCGCCCTGGTCCCAGTGGACACCGATCTCGCCGCCCTCCGCTCCGCCGCCACCGCGGAGCTGGCCGGCTGGGAGACTCCGCGGCAGTGGTTCACCGATCCCACCGCATGGAACCTTTCCCGCATGGAACTGCGCAAGCGCTTCGCCTCCAGGCGTTCGTAGTTCCTGCTTCAGCAGGTCTTCCGCATCATTCGGGGGAAGGCCCGCTACGCTCCGTCGGATAGATGCCTCGACCGCAGCGCCCGCAGCCGGCGGAACCACACCACCGAAACCACCAGCACCCCGATCAACATCAGGGCGCGCGGTCCGTCCACCGGCACCAGGATGGCGGTCGTCACCACCTCCACGGTCACCAGGCAGAACACGAACACCAGAATCGCCCCGCCCTTCGCCTTCGACGCCACCCACGCCCCGAAGGGCGCGCCCACCGCCACCACCGGGGCCGCCACCGCCCAGTATTCCCAGACCACCCCGATCGGTTCGGGCAGCAGCAGCCGGAACATGAAGGCCACCAGGGAAATCACCCCCATGGTCACCACCGAGGTCGGCACCGCCACCCGCTCGTCGAGTCCGTAGCCCAGCGTCATCAGCACGAAGCACAGCATGTCCGCACCCGCTCCGAGTTGGGATGCCACCAGGCCACCGACCACGCCCACCACGACGAAGCGGATCGCGTCCCGCCGCGTCCACGCCACCACCTCGGCCTCGGGACGGTGGCGGCGTTTCCAGTGCGACCGGTAGAGCGTGATCGCGAACACCAGCAGCAGCGAGGAAAACGCGAGCTTCGGGACGTTGCGGGGCAACTCGATGAACGCCAGCCCGAGCATCACCCCGGGAATCGCGCCGAGCAACGTCCAGCGGATCACCCGGAAGTTCACCCGGATCCCCCGGGTCAGGATGAAGATCGCCGCCATGTTCATCCCCACGGCTTGGATCATCAGTCCGAAAAGCGCGGCATCCTTGGTCGGGATCGACAGCAACTTGGTGAAAACCGGATACGCCACCGCGCCGCCGCCCGCCGGCGTCGATCCCGCCACGAAGGAGCCGAACACCATCGTCAGGGCCATCGGCCAACGCGTGAGGAACAGGCCCCAGGCATCGGCCATCGCCATGGCCACGACCCACGCCAGCCACACTCCGGCGAGCACCGCCGGGTAGATCCAGAACCGCCGGGCGGCGGGTTGACCCGGAGCACTCACGCTTGTCCGCTGAGCATCACCTTGGCGCTGGCAAGTTTCCGCCCCGCCGACTCGATCTCTCCGGAGATCTGGATCATCCCGCCGAGCCGTCCCTCGACCTCGACCCGGATTTCCAGCGTCTGGCCCGGCTCGGCGGCGCCGAGGATTTTCGCCCCGCGGATGCCGGTCAGGAGCAGGCCGTCCATCGCGCCATGCTCCGGGTCGCTCTGCGCCGCGACCCCGCCGAGCTGGGCGATGGCCTCGACCAGGATCACGCCCGGCATCAGCGGCTGCCCGGGAAAATGTCCGGCGAGAAAGGCCTCGTCGCCCCGCACCCGGTAGCGGCCGTGCGCCGAGCGCCCGGGATCGATCTCCACAAGTTCATCCACGAACCGGAACTCGGGACCGTGGGGCAGTGCTTCCAGCTCGGACATCGCCGAATCACTGTCACTCCTCGCCCGCTTGGCAAGCGCGCTTCCGAAAAAGCACGAAGCCCGCCCCTCAATTGAACCTTGGCCCGCCCCCGGCCGGGCCGCTAGTCTGGCGCCGTGTCACCCCCTCCCGAAACCGCCGTCGGCGATTCGGCGTCGCTCCCGGTATCCGGTCGCGGCTGGTGGTGGTGGCCCCTGGAAACGCTCGCCGCCCTCGGAGGCGTCGCCTACTGGGGCGTCTTCGGACTGCTTTTCACCGTGGCCGCACTGCCTCTCTGCCTGCTGCTTCCCAAGCGCCGGGCCGAGCGCCTCGGGCGCACCCTGCTGAACCGGGCGTTCCGGATCTTTGTCGGCTACCTGCGGGTCACCGGCCTGGTCCATGCCGACCTCGACTCGCTCAAGCCGCTCCGTGAACGCCGCGACCCGGTCATCATCGCGCCCAACCACACCTCGCTGTGGGATGCGGTCTTCGTCATTTCCTGCCTGCCGCAGCCGATCTGCATCATGAAGGACAGCATCCTTCGCAATCCCTTCCTCGGCGGTGGCGCCCGCCTCGCGGGCTACATCCCGAACGGCAGCTCGTCACGCTTGGTGCGCGACGCCGCCGACGCCCTCGACCGCGGCGGCCAGTTGCTGCTTTTCCCCGAGGGCACCCGCACCCGCCGCGACCGGCGCTGGATCAACCCGCTCAAGGGCGGCTGCGCGCTGATCGCCCGCCGGGCCGGCGTCCCCGTGCTGCCCGTCTTCGTCCGCAGCAACACCCGCTTCATGGAAAAGGGCTGGCCGCTGTGGAAGCGGCCGGACTTTCCCATCCGGATCAGCTTCGAGCTCGGCGACGCCCTCGAACCTCAGGCCGACGAGTCCGCCCGGGACTTCACCCGGCGCCTGCAGCAGACCTACGAGGACCACCTTTCCCGCCCCCACAAGCTGCGCCGCCAGATCCAGGAGTAGGAGTTCCATTCCGCATTCGACAAGCCGCCTCCGCCGCCCCTAGGCTCCGCCGCCGCGGTCGGGAAGACGGTCTTTCCACCGCCCCATTCCCCGCCTCATGAAAGCCATTCTCGCTCTCGAAGACGGCCGCCTTTTCGAAGGACGTGCCTTCGGCGCAACCGGCACCCGCACCGGTGAAATCTGCTTCAACACCTCGATGACCGGCTACCAGGAGGTCATCACCGATCCGTCCTACCGCGGCCAGATCGTCACGATGACCTACCCGCAGATCGGCAACTACGGCGTGAACCCGGACGACGCCGAGTCCGCCTCCCCGCACGTCCGCGGCTTCGTCATCGGCGAGCTTTCCCCCATCGCCTCGAACTACCGGTCGCGCCAGACGCTGGCCGAGTATTTCACCGAACACGGCATCCTCGGCATCGAGCACGTCGATACCCGGGCCCTCACCAAGCACCTCCGGTCGCTGGGGGCGATGCGGGCGTGCCTGAGCACCGAACTCACCGCCGAGGAAGCAATCGCCGCCGCGAAGGCCTCGCCGTCGATGGAGGGGGCCGACCTGGTCAAGGAGGTCACCTGCGCGGAAACCTTCCCGTGGGAGGATGATTCACGCCGCTTCGCCCTGCCCAACACCGTCACCGGACAGGAAGGCAACTGGGCCGATCTCCCGCCGATCCGCAGCCGCATCGTCGCCTACGACTTCGGCATCAAATACAACATCCTGCGCCGCCTGCGGCAGGTCGGCTTCGAGGTCGAGGTCGTCCCCTCCACGACGCCGGCCGACGTCGTTCTCGGCAAGAACCCCGACGGCATCTTCCTCTCCAACGGCCCGGGCGATCCGGCCGCCCTGGGCTACATCCACGAGGAGGTGAAGAAGCTGATCGGGAAAAAGCCGATGATGGGCATCTGCCTCGGCAACCAGATCCTCGGCCACGTCTTCGGCGGCAAGACCTTCAAGCTCAAGTTCGGCCACCGCGGCGCCAACCAACCGGTCAAGGACCTGCGCACCGGCAAGATCTCCATCACCTCCCAGAACCACGGCTTCGCCGTCGACCCGGAGTCCTTCGACACCAGCGTCGAGGTCACCCACATCAACCTCAACGACGACACCGTCGAGGGCATCCGCCACAAGGATTACCCGGTCTTCAGCGTCCAGTACCACCCCGAGGCCGCCCCCGGCCCGCACGACGCGACCTACTTCTTCGACGAGTTCGCCGACCTGGTCGAGCAGTCGAAGTAAGTTCATCGCCTCTCTGCACTGATCACCGATCACTGATCACCGATCACTTTTCATGAACACCATCGTCACCGGTCTCCAGTGGGGAGACGAAGGAAAAGGCAAGATCGTCGACTACCTGACCGAATCCGCCGACGTCGTCGTGCGCGGCCAGGGCGGCAACAACGCCGGCCACACGGTCATCGCCAAGGGCACCAAATACGTCCTGCACCTGCTGCCCTCGGGCATCCTCTGGGACGGCAAGACCAACGTGATCGGCAACGGCGTGGTCCTCGACCCGATCGGCCTGGTCGCCGAGATCGAGCGACTCGAGGGCCAGGGCATCGCCATCACTCCGGAGAAACTCCTCATCTCCGACCGCTGCCACGTCGTCCTGCCGCTGCACAAGGAACTCGACGCCGCCCGCGAGGCCGCCCTCGGCGATCGCAAGATCGGCACCACCAAGCGCGGCATCGGCCCGGCCTACGCCGACAAGATCAACCGCAACGGCCTGCGCGTCGCCGACCTGCTGGATGAATCTTACTTCCGCGAGATGCTCGCGCACCGCACGGCGGAGGCCAACGAGGTGCTCGCCAGGTTCGACCTTCCGACCTTCGACGCGGAGCAGCAGGCCGACGAGGTGCTCGCCGCCTTCGCCCGCCTCCGACCGCACGTCACAAACACCATCGCCTCCCTCCACAAGTCATGGAAGGCCGGCGACAACATCCTCTTCGAGGGTGCCCAGGGAAGCCTTCTCGACATCGACTACGGCACCTTCCCCTTTGTCACCTCCTCGAACACCACCGCCGGCGGTGCCTGCACCGGCACCGGCCTGCCGCCCACCTCGATCGACCAGGTGATCGGCGTCTGCAAGGCCTACACGACCCGCGTCGGCGCCGGCCCCTTCCCGTCGGCCGACGAGGGCCTTTCGGACTACCTCCACGATCTCGGTCGCGAGTTCGGCGCCACCACCGGTCGCGCCCGCGGCTGCGGCTGGCTCGATGCCGTGCTGCTCCGCCACGGCTGCATGGTCAACGGCACCACCGGCCTGGCCGTCACCAACGTCGACGGCCTCGACCAGTACGAGACGCTGAAGATCTGCGTCGGCTACGACATCGACGGCACCCGCCACGATCTGCCGCCGGCCGACCGCCATGCCTGGGATCGTGCCACCCCGATCTACGAGGAAGTTCCCGGCTGGATGAGCGACACCACCGGCTGCACCCACTACGACGATCTTCCGGAGAACACCAAAGGCTACCTCCGCCGCCTGTCCGAACTCTGCGACACGCCGATCCAGTTCGTCGGGGTCGGGCCCGACCGGGTGCAGACGCTGGTCGTCGCCACGGGCTGAGTCCTCGACGGAAATCGCGGCATTTTCCCGGTTCGTTCTTCATTTCTTCACCCGGGCGCGCTGTCATCAGCCTCCGATGCCTCCCAAACCCACAGTCCCCGAGCACATCGCCGTCATCATGGACGGCAACGGACGCTGGGCCAAGGAACGCGGCCTGCCCCGACGCGAGGGTCACCGGGCGGGTGCCGAGTCGGTCCGCGAATGCGTCGAGGCGTGCAAGCAGCTCGGCGTGAAATACCTCACGCTCTATGCCTTTTCCTCGGAAAACTGGAGCCGTCCGGCCGACGAAGTCTCGGCCCTGATGAACCTCCTCGAACGCTTTCTCGAACAGAAGGCCGAGGAGATGATGAAGCAGAACGTCCGGCTGCGGGCGATCGGCCACCTCGACCGCCTTCCCGAGAAGACCCGCAACAAGCTGCGCGATGCCATGGCCCGCACCGCGGACAACACCGCGATGACCCTCGTCCTCGCCCTGTCCTACGGATCGCGCGAGGAGATCACCGAGGCCGCCCGCGCCATGGTCCACGAGGCCGTTGAAGGCCGGCTCGTGCCCGGCGACGTCACCCCCGAACTCGTCGCTTCCCACCTCTACACCGCCGACCTTCCGGATCCCGACCTGCTGATCCGGACCTCGGGCGAGCTGCGCGTGTCGAACTTCCTCCTGTGGCAGATCAGCTACTCGGAAATCGTGATCTACAAGAAGTTCTGGCCGGACTTCAAGCAGGCCGACCTGTTTGCCGCGGTCGAGGAATACCAGGCCCGCCACCGGCGCTTTGGTGGTCTGTAGCGGACCGCCGATCTCCGAATCGGCATTCCAGTACACCGCGCCGTCATGAAAGGCGGGCGGGCGGGCTCGGGTAATCCCAACTATGACCCTTCGTCCCTTTTTCGCCTCCGCGCTCGTGGCCGTGGCCGTGACCCTCACGCCGGCGAATGCCGAAGCCACGGCCCTCAAGGCCCACGGCGTGTTCTCCAGCAACATGGTCCTCCAGCGGGACAAGCCGATCACCATCTGGGGCTGGGCGAAGCCGGGCTCGAAGGTCTCGGTGACTTTCGGAACCGGGTCGGCCGAAGGCATTGCCGAAGGCGGACGCTGGAAAGTCGAGTTCCCGGCCCGGGAGGCCGACATCGAACCCCGCAAGCTGGTCATCAGGTCCGGCGACGAAGCCATCGAGATGGACAACATCCTCGTCGGCGACGTGTGGGTGATGAACGGCCAGAGCAACATGAAGTGGGGCCTCGAAAAAACGATCCAGTCCGATCTCGAAAGGGCCCAATCCAACCTGCCGCTGTTCCGCCGGCTCGGGATCAGCCCCAACGAGCAATCGACCCTCCAGGACGACATTCCGGCCGACAAGATCGACGGCGGAGGCTGGTTGGTCTCCGACCCGGAAACCGCGGGCAGCTTCTCCGCCATCGGCTACGCCTTTGGTTCGCGCCTTCAGCGGGCGCTCGGCATTCCCATCGGCATCATCGACAACGCCCGCGGCGGTGCCTCCATCGAGTCGCTGGTTCCGGCCCACAAGTTCGACGACCACCCGGTGGCCGCCGCCTACAAGAAGCACCTCGATCAGCGGATCGCGGAATTCGACGCGGAGGCCGAAGTCGAGCGCCAGTGGCAGAACCAGCTCAACCGCGCCAAATCCAAGGGAGTGCCCGAAGAAAAGTGGCCGAAACGGGGGACCGTCGAGGAGCTCCGCTCGTGGAACATCCCCGGCAAGAGTCCGTCCGATGCCGCCAGCTGCTACAACGGCATGTTCGGGGCCTTCAAGGGCCTCGGCATCAAGGGCGTTCTCTTCCACCAGGGCTACAACAACGCGATGGGAAGCAGCTGCCGGCCGAAACGGTACCGGGCGCTGATGCAGTTGATGGTCGAAGGCTGGCGCGAGGACTTCGAAAGCCCGGCACTGCCGGTGGGCGTCATCGGTTTCTGCGCCGGCGGCATTCCCCAGACCGAGGAGAACTTCGAGGTCTGGACCGTCGCCCCCTCGGCCTTCATCCGCGAAGCCCAGCGCCTCGGACTCGCCGATGTGGGGGATCCGGAAAACACCGCCTTTCTCCCGGCCTACGACGTCCAGATCCCCGGGCTCCATCCCTTCAAGAAGCGCGACCACGGCGAACGAGCCGCCCGCTGGGCACTGAACCGGGTCTATGATCTCAAGGTCGGCTGGGACTCGGCCTCGCTGGTGTCCACCAAGCGCGACGCTGATCGCATGGTCCTCACCTTCGACAAGAAGGTCATGCCCGACGACATGTCGACGGTGATCGAAGGCTTCGCCATCGCCGGACCCGACCAGAAGTTCTACCGCGCCCACGCCACCTGGCCGCTGACCAAGGACGCCGGAATCTGGAACACCGCGAACAAGAGCTTCGATGCCACCAAGGTGATCGTCTGGAGCCCCTTGGTGCCCGAGCCGTCCGCCGTCCGCTACGCCTGGGCGACCAGCGCGGCGGGCAACCTCAAGGTCGACGGCAAGCCCTGGCAACCGCTGCACAGCTTCCGCACCGACGACTGGGACTGGCCCGAGATCGGCCCCGAAGGCATGGCGCTCGATCGCGGTCAGCTGAAGCAACTCAACACCGAAGCCGCCGAGCGACTCGAATTCCGGCGGACCGAGGAGGCCAAGCGCGCGGTCGAGATCCTCGACCGCCTCAAAACCCTCGGCCAGGCAGGCTGATCCCTCTAGCAGGAACGCGCGACGCTGTCGCGCACCGTGGGTTCAAACACTCACTCCAGACTCCTGGCAGCTCCCAATCCAGCGGTCCAAGGCGCGACAGCATCGCGCGCTCCCGAAAATCTCCGGCCTTGCTTTCCGCGCAAAGCCGGTCATCTTTCGCGTCGTCGGCCACTTGGAACGCCGACCGCGCGCGATCCCCGCGCCCTCCGCAGCCGGCGTTCTCCGGCCTCTGGCAGCCACCGGCACCAGCTCATCCCTTTTCTCACCATCATGCCCCGCAAGAACCTGCGCGAGCGCATCCTCGAAACGATGCGCCAACGCGACTACCGCCCCCTCAACAAGTCCGAGTTCGCCCGCACGCTCGAGATTCCCTCCGACCAGCGGGCACAACTCCGCAAGGAACTCGACAAGCTCGAAGCCGACGGCGAAATCGAAGCCGGCAAGAAAGGCCGCTACGCCGCCGCCCGGCAGCCCGACGACCAACTGCGCGGCACCATCAAGTTCACCCCGAAAGGCCACGCCTGGTTCTACCCGAACCCCATCGACCTCGAGGAGATCGACCACGGCTACGACCTCGAGCCCGGCACCCGCCTCTACGTCTCGCAGCGCGACACCGGCAAGGCGATGGACGGCGACCGGGTGCAGGTCTCCCTGAAGCAGCGCCCGGTCAGTCCCAAGCAGTTCCGCCGCAACCGCAAGGGCGACGGCCGTCCGGAGACCGACAACGAGGAGCCGCGCGCGGTGGTCGAAAAGATCATCGACCGCCGCTCCGGCAAGATCGTCGGGACCTACCAGCGGAAGGGCCGCAACGCCTGGGTCCGCGCGGACGATCCCGCGATCGACGGCAACGTGGAACTGATCGGCGACACCACCGCCCGGCCGGGGCAGATGGTCGTCGTCGCCATCGAGAACTGGCAGCACACGACACCCCACGGGCGCATCATCGAAGTCCTCGGCTGGCCCGGCGACGCCGGCGTCGACATCCTCTCGATCATCCACCGGAACGGCATCAAGACGTCCTTCCCCGACGAGGTTCTCGAGGAGGCAAGGGCCATCCCCGACGAGGTGGACCCCGCCGAGGTGAAGCTCCGCGAGGACTGGCGCGACCGCCTGGTGATCACGATCGACCCCGCCGACGCCAAGGACCACGACGACGCGATCTGGGTCGAGCGCACCGGGAAGGGCTGGAAGCTTGCCGTCCACATCGCCGACGTCTCTCACTACGTGAAGCCTCGTACTTCACTCGACAAGGAGGCCATCGAACGCGGCAACTCGACGTATCTCGTCGATCGCGTCATCCCGATGCTGCCCGTCGAGCTGTCGAACGGCCTGTGCTCGCTCAAGCCGGATGTCGACCGCCTGACCAAGTGCGCCGTCCTCGAGGTTGATCACTCCGGCAATGTCTACAAGTCGCGCTTCTGCAACGCGGTGATCCATTCCCAGGCCAAGCTCTCCTACGAACAGGCCCAGGCCATCCTCGACGGCGGCCGGGCTCCGGAAGGATCCCACAAGGGCGTCGCCGACATGGTGAAGGAGGCATGGAAGATGGCCGCCGCCTTGCGCAAGCGGCGCTTCGCCCGCGGCGCGCTCGACCTCGAGATGCCCGAAATCCGCGTGATCCTCGGCGACGACGGCCGCGCGGCACGGATCGAAAACGTCATCCACACCGAAAGCCACCAGCTGATCGAGGAATGCATGCTCGCCGCCAACGAGTCGGTGGCCCGCATCCTCAAGATCCGCAACAAGCCCGCGATCTACCGGGTCCACGACGACCCCGACTTCTCCAAGCTGCAGGAGTATGGAGAGACGGCCAAGGCCTTCGGTTACCAGTTCGGCGACCTGACCAACAAGAAGCACGTCCAACAACTGCTCGACGCCGCCCGCGGCCGCCCCGACGAGCACGCGATCAAGATCGGCCTTCTCAAGTCGCTCAAGCGCGCCGCCTACTCGCCGGATCCCCTCGGTCACTACGGCCTGTCGAAGGGTGACTACTGCCACTTCACCTCGCCTATCCGCCGCTACGCCGACCTCATCGTCCACCGCGCGCTCCAGCCCTTCCTCACCAACCCGCCGAAGAAGACGGACGCCACGCCGAAACAGGTCGAGCTCACCGAGATCGCGCGCCACATCTCCGACACCGAGCGCGCCTCCGCCGACGCCGAGGGTCAATCGAAGATGATCAAGCTCCTCGACTACCTCGACCAGTGCGCCAGCGCCGAGGAGCCGGTCGTCTTCAACGGGCTCGTCACCGAGATCCGCTCGATGGGACTGATGGTCGAGGCGACCGACATCTCCACCCGCGGGGTGATCAAGCGCGAGGACCTTCCCGGCGGCCGCTGGCGTTTTGAATCGAGCACCGGACGCTACGTCGGCCCCGGCAACCGCAAGATCGAGCTTGGCCAGCGACTCAAGATGGTGGTCTCAAACATCGACCACGAACGCCGCTTCGTCGACTTCGCCCTCGCGGGTGAAGTGGAGCCGGACGGCGGCGGAAGCCGGAACCGCGGCAGAGGCGGGAAGCCGTCATCTCGCTCCGGAAACCGCAACTCCGGTGACAAGCGCCCCGCCGGCGGAAATCGCACAGGGAAAAAGTCCGCCAGGAAGCGACCGAAGAAGCTCACCCACCAGCGACGGAGAAAGCGCTGACGCCGGAGGGCTCAATTGCCCGCTGCCAGAACTCGCCCACCAGAGGCGTCAAATGCCCGTTGCCAAAGCGCTGACGCCGGACTCGGCACATGCCCGTTGCCAAGGCGCCGACGCCGGAGCCGGCACATGCCCGTTGCCAAGGCCTCGACGCGGATCCGGCACATGCCCGTTGCCAAGGCGCTGACGCCGGAGGCGTCAAATGGTGGTAGCCGGGGGTAAGCGAGGAACGAGCGCCACCCCCGGTTGCAAATCCAAGGAGCCCGCACCCCGGCAGGGGTGCCATGCACCATGGCTGTTGCCATGATTGATACCGTGACAAAATAACTTCTGGATTTCTCGGGGATTTGCTAGGGTTCGTCATGGCTGGACGAACACTGAAGCTCGGCTGCCCTGAAGTAGCAGCGGTCATTGACGAGAAACATCGAGGAGAGAAGCCCGGTTGGCGAAAGGATAGGCTTCTTGTCATCAAGTTGGCATCGCGTGGAGAGCACACCAGCCAGCAAATCGCCGAGCTTTGCGGGTTGTCGCGCTCGAAGGTGTTCGAACTGCTCAAGGCGGTGCGCGAAGGTGGACTTGATGCGATCTGGCAACGCGACCCTGGCGGACGTCCGGTGGGCTGGCGCAAGGGAGTCAGCGGGGAGGTGATGAAGGAGTTCGAAGCGAAGCTGGCCAATCACGAGTTCACGACCCTTCAGGACGCCCGTCGATGGCTCAAGAGCCACCACGGGATCGACACTTCCTACCAGAGGGTTTGGTACTGGGCAAAAAAGCTCGGAGGAGTGCTGAGGGTGCCGCGTCCCAGCCACTCCAGGAAGGATCCCGCGGCAGCCGAGGCGTTCCGCCGCGATCTCGGGGAGAAGCTTGACGGACTGGGCCTGGCGAAGGGGACCCGGGCGAAGATCTGAGTAATGGATGAAGCCCGCTTCGGGCAAAACTTAAAAGTCCAGATCTGACTTTTAATTGGTACAAGCGGGCCGACCCGATCATGTGGCCGGGCCTTCCAGGCCCGTCGCCCATCCTTTCATCCATCATGGCAACGGGGCTGGAAGCCCCGGCCACATTCGCTTGCAAGTCAGCAGCCAAATGGTGCGTTGTGGGGGCATGAAAGCTCTCGCCGCACTCGCCGCGCTCGTCCTTCCCGCCTCGGCGACCAACGTCGTCTTCATCATGGCCGACGACCTCGGCTACATGGACGTTGGCTTCAACAACCCCGAAACCTTCTACGACACCCCGCGCCTGAATGCGCTGGCGAAGGAGTCGGTCCGCTTCACCAACGGCTACGCGGCGTGCCCGGTCTGTTCCCCCACCCGCTCGTCGGTCCTTACCGGCCAATATCCCGCCCGCACGCGCAACACCGACTACTTCGGCGGCCCCAACGGCTTCCTCGAGATGCCCGCGAACTACGATCCGGCGAAGGACGGCAACTTCAAGCACTTCAAGAAGCGCCCGGTGCTTCCCGCACCCTACATCGAGAAGCTCGACGCCTCGCACACCACCCTGGCCGAGGCGCTCAAGGCCGCCGGCTACGCAACGATGCACGCCGGCAAATGGCACCTCGGCCCCGAGGGGTCCTTCCCCACCGACCACGGCTTCGACATCAACATCGCCGGCGGCCGCGGCGGCGGGCCCTACTCCGGCGACAAGTATTTCTCGCCCTACGACAACCCGCACCTGCCCAACGGACCGAAGGGCGAACACCTGCCCGACCGACTGGCACAGGAAGTCGACAAGTTCATCACCACCCACAAGGACGGGAAGTTCTTCGTCTACCTCCCCTTCTACTCGGTGCACACGCCGCTGATGGCCCCGGAGGATCTGGTCGCGAAGTACGACGCCAAACGTAAGAAGCTCGGCCTCGAAGCGGAATTCGAACCGGAACACCCGCGCAAGAACCGCACCGTCCAGCAGCACGCCATTTACGCCGGCATGGTCGAGGCGATGGACGCCGCCGTCGGCAAAGCACTAGACTCACTGGAGAAAAACGGTGTCGCCGACGACACGCTGGTCTTCTTCTTCTCCGACAACGGCGGCCTCTCGACCTCCGAGGGCTCGCCCACCAGCAATCTCCCCCTCCGCGCCGGCAAGGGCTGGACCTACGAGGGCGGCATCCGCGAGCCACTGATCGTCCGCTGGCCGGGGAAAGGCAAGGCGGGTGCCACCTGCGACGCACCGGTGATCTCGACCGACTTCTACCCGACCATCCTCGAGGCCTGCGGGCTCGACCCGCTGCCCGAACAGCATGTCGACGGCACCAGCTTCGCCAAGTTGCTCAAGAACCCGGAGGCCGGGCACGACCGCGCGCCCCTGTTCTGGCACTACCCCCACTGGGGCAACCAGGGCGGCATCCCCTCCTCCGCGATCCGCGACGGCGACTGGAAGCTGATCGATTTCTACTGGAAGAAGTCGCCGGAACTCTACCACCTCGCCGACGATCCGGGCGAACGCACGAACCTCGCCGACAAACACCCGGAGAAACTCGCCGAGCTCCAGGCGAAACTTGAAGCCTTCCGCAAGGACACCGACGCCCTGCCTCCCTCGGTGAACCCGGACGCCAAGCCGGGCTTCGACAAGTGGTAAGACGCGGACCTTTGCACGAGACGTCCGGCTGAGAACCGGCGGCTCCCTCCCCACGACGCAGAGGCCCTAGCCGGCACGCGACCCACCCACCCCTCAAAGCGAAAGGATCCCGCGGACGACGGCGTCTCCTCCCGACATGACCGGACGATCACGAATTTCGAGAGTTCATCCGCTGGGCGGATTCCTCGCCGGGCTGATCTCGCCCTTGCTGGTCTTCTCCCAGGCCACGGCCCACCCCCTGGACCAGGTGAAGGCCGAGTTCCAGGCGGCCGACGGCACCTGGAATTCCAGCCTTTGGATCGAGGCTTGGGCGACCTATCCGGAAGACGGCCCCCGGGTGCCGCCGGGGTCTCCCGGCGATCCCGACCGCGCGGGCCAAGCGTGGCTCGACTCCCTCAGCCAAGAGGACTTCGAGACGATGCAAAACCATCTGGAAGTCTTCATCCACGATGCCTTCGTCCTCACGCTGGACGGCAAGCCTCTCGAGTTCGAGCTGTCGTTGCCGGAGTTCGGAAAGGGCCGCCCCCAACTTGGACCCAACTCCCTGAACAACGCGGTGATCCGCGCCGACCTGAGCGGAGACTTTCCCGCAGGCACCTCGGGCTCGATCGCGCTGGTCTGGAACGACGACGGCGAGGAACCTCTAACGGTCGACGTCATCATTCCCCGCGAGGGGAAAAAGCCCTTCCGTCGCGTGATGATCCTCGCCCCGCGGGACGAACCCGTCGAGCTGCTGACCGTGCAGACCGATGCCCGCATCGAGCAAAGCAGGGAGGTGTCCCTGTATGCCTGGATCGTCGCTGGCTTCGAGCACATCCTGCCCAAGGGCGTTGATCATATCCTGTTCATCCTCGGGCTCTTCTTTCTGGTGCCGAAGTTCCGCCCGCTGCTTTCGCAAAGCCTGGCCTTCACGCTGGCCCACTCGATCACCCTCGCGATGGTCGTGCTCGGCGTCTTCTCGATCAACCCGAGGTTCGTCGAATCGATGATCGCCTTCAGCATCGCCTACGTCGGCATCGAGAACCTGTGGGTCAAGGAACTCAAGCCGTGGCGGGTCGCCTTCGTCTTCGCGCTCGGACTGTTGCACGGGATGGGCTTCGCCTCGGTCATGCAGGAGCTGGAAATCCCCAAGGGGGCGATCATCGAGCCGCTGGTCGGCTTCAACCTCGGCGTCGAGGCCGGTCAGGTGACTGTCCTGCTCGCCGCCTTCGCCGTGTGGTTCGTGATGGTGGCCATCCTTCGCGCCGTCCTTCCGGCGAAGGACGGACGGGAACCCGATGAGCGCGCCGCCCGGGGCATGAAGATCTTCTCGAAAACCGCCTCGGCGACGATCGCCCTCATCGGCCTCTACTGGACCTTCGAGCGGGCGCTTGGCTGATCGGCCGGTTGATCGAAAATCAACCTCGGGCCCCCACTCCAGCCCCAGTCGAGGGCGGGCGGAAAGGCGTCGCCGGAGGTGGCGCTCTGATGGTTGCCCGCGCCATTGACCTCGTAGCTGTAGCCGTAGATGGCGGAGAGGGTGGGAGCAATCCCGTAACCCGCTCCAGGCAAGCAACTCGCAGGAATCCGAAGCCGCCGAGGGCGAATCCTTCGGACAAAAATTCCGACAAGTTGACACCGGCGAAGGGTTCGATGAACCCGCGCAAACGGAAGAAACGCAGCAGCGTGATCCAGATCGGAACCGGCCCCGCCGCCGTGAAGATCTACACGATGACCCGGGCCGATGGATACTCGGAACACACCCTCGCCTGGAAGGAAGGCGGCCGGCGACGGAGGCGAAGCATCTCCTGCCCGGACGAGGCCCAAGTCGTCGCCCAGCAGATCACCGTGCGACTCACCAACGGCATCGCCACCGGTGACGAGGTAACCCGCCGGGACATCGAACTGCTCCGATACTGCGAGCAACTCGCCGCCCGCTTCGACCTCTCGCTGACCGTGGCGATGGAGGAATGGGTCCACGCCCGCAAG